>CAZEYR010000005.1:20065-39838 GCA_964516735.1 uncultured Gammaproteobacteria bacterium | reverse complement strand
AACTTTTTCACCATCTTTTTCATCCCCGCCTGATCCAAAAGCCCGTTTTGTGCCCCGTATTGCCCAATAACCGCGCAGCTATTGGCAATACCCCAAGTTAGGGCGGTCGGCAGACCGTGTCCAAAAATTTTGGCTGATAAATATCCGGCCGAAAAAGCATCGCCGGCACCGGTTTTGGCCACTACTTTTACTGGATAAGAAGCTAAGTGATAAATTTCTTCTTCGTTGCCAGCCCATGCGCCATTTTGGGCGTCAGTGATTACTATTTCATTAGCGCCTTTGGCTAACAATTTATGAATCAAACTTTCCACACTTTTTTCTTTAGTCAAATTAGTTTTTAAAATCTGTTCAGCTTCTTCTAAATTTAAAATCAATAGATCGGTTTTTTGGATAGTTTCCAAAACTTCCGGCATCCCTTTCTTGAGCTGATAAGACCCGGGGTTAAAGGCCAATTTTATGTTGCGATGCTTTCCGGCAAAATCTAAAATTTTTTCGTGCAAAGTTTCAAAGCCCTCGCTTAAGCTTGTGTAGTAAATCCAATCCGTGGCCGGCATTTCTTTTGGCCAAACATATTTTCTTTTTTCATGATAAGACAGAATAGTGCGTTCACCTTGGAAATTTAACACCACCGAATAGCGAGTTTGGGCATTTTTATCTGTAGAGATCATATCGGTATTTACACCCCATTTGGCTAGTTGTTCGCGGACAATGTTGGCGTTGGCATCCTCTCCCAGAGAGGCGATAATCGAGGTTTTTAGCCCGAGTTTGGTGACCCCAGCTGACACATTGGCGCCATTTCCACCCAGAGCCTGAAAACTGCAGGTGATAGGTATTTTGGCGGCATAATCAAAACAGAGGCGGCAGTTGTGTCCGTCTAAAGAACATTCTACTGAGGCATTGTCTACTTTGACATGAGTGTCTAAAAGAGCGTCGCCAACCGCGATTAAATTATACATATTTAAAAAATTATTTTAGCGAAAATTTTTACGACGTTTGATGGTAATTTCTACCAATTCAAACAAACTAGCTACCATCAACCCGCCCATGGCTACGGAAAATATTTTATTGCCAACCCAAAGCGCATAAACCAACAAGCAGCCGGCGCCCACAACGAACACCGCATCTTGGCGATTTTCTTCTTCCAAAAAAATGGCGTAGGTGATTAAAATGGCGCCGAGGCCGGCTACGACGTTTAAAACAATGTCGATCAACGGCCATGGCAAACTAGTTAGTGCCTCCAAAAAATTTAACATAAAATTAAAGTTATTCTTTCCATTTGTTGATATAATCTATGGCCGATAGGGCTGCTGTGCACCCTTGTCCTGAGGCGATAACAATTTGTTTGAAGGGGAGATCGGTCACATCACCAGCGGCAAAAATGCCCGGCTGACTGGTTTGTCCTTTTTTATCTGTCATGATTTCACCCAGTTTATTTTTTTCTACAAAATCCACAAAGCTAGAGTTGGGAGTGTTGCCAATATGTACCATAACACCTTGCACTTCCAAAGTATTTTCTTCACCTTTTTCATTTTTGTATTTCAAACCATTAACCGATTTATCGCCAGTAATTTCTTGGGTAAAAGCATTGTGTAAAATTTCTATGTTAGGAGTGGATTTTACTTTTTCTACCAAGATTTTTTCGGCAGTGGGAAAACCGCTGTTGGTCTCTGGGGTGTCTGGAGTAATAGAAACAATATATACTTTTTTGGCGATTCCGGACATCATCAAAGCGGACTCCAAAGCGCTGTTGCCGTCGCCAATGGTGGCCGTAATTTTATTTTTAAAAAGCGGGCCATCGCAAACCGTGCAATAGGTGACACCTTTGTGAAAAAATTCTTTTTCCCCGGGCACACGTAATTGTTTGGGGTGAATACCGGAAGCGATAATTACCGCCTTGGCTTCGTCGATCGCTTCTTCTCCTTTGGCATTTTTGGAAAAAACTACATGATAACTGTCTTTTTTGGCGATTTTTTCCACTTTCCAGCCTTCTTGCATTTGTGTTCCATAAGATTTAATGTGCTCAGAAAAATTTTTGGCCAATTCAAAGCCTCGTACTTCTTTGATGCCCGGCCAATTTCCGACTACGCCGGAAGTGGCCATTTCACCACCGATATTATCGGTTATTATTTTGAAATTTATTTGACGGCGGGCGGCATAAATACCGGCGGTAATCCCAGCAGCTGATCCTCCTATAATCACGAGATCCAACATAGTTAGTCAATTATATTTTTTAACTCTTCGTAGGTTTCTCTAATATCATCGGCGTGCACTAAAGTGCCACCAATATAGAAAATATCTACTCCGATTTTTTTTAATTCCAAAATATTTGTTTGATTAACCCCTCCATCTACGGCACAAAGCGGATGGCTGGGTATTTTTACAAATTCTTTTATTTTTTCTTTTACTTCCGGTATAAGAGGGGCGCCTTGGTGGCCCGGATGAACAGTTAAAAATAAGACTTCGTTAATTTTTTCCAAATATGGTTGAATTTTTTCTACAGTTGTTTCTGGGTTGACGGCCAACCCGGTTTGCCAACACTTACCATGAGCATAGGCGAGGCATTTTTCTATGTTGTCTTTGGATTCAGTGTGGAAAATTACCCGATGGATGTTGGGATTGTCTGCCCATTTTTCCATTTCTTGGAGGGGGTGCTCCACCATGAGATGCAGTTCGTATTTGATATCAGTTTTTATTTTTTTGACTTGGTCTATTTCTTCAAAAGACTTATTTTTCACAAAAGCACCGTCCATTACGTCGATTTGGACAATAGGGAAGAGCTCTTTTAGGCGATTAAGAATTTGTTTAAATTCGTTGAAATTTGGCGTTAAAATTGCTGGGATGATTTGGATCATAAGTTTTTTGTTTATTATATCTTTTTTTATTTTGCTTGGCAATTGTATTGACAGGATTGTGTTTTCGTGGTATTTTGAGCAGTCTCTTAGTTGCGGGCATGGGGCCGGCAATAAGGACGAAGAAGGAGATTGGAAGATGGGGAATCACATGGTGCAGATGGTTACTTCTGGAAATCATTCGGATCTCACCCCGCGCGGTATGGAGGAGTTGCTGAAGGGGTTCCTGAACGAGCGCGTTTCTGGGGAGTATCGTTTCACGGCGACCATGGGGAGGAATATCAAAGGAGGACCAAACTCGAAGGGCGTCCGAGTGTGCCGTTATCAGGACCATTCGGTCATGATCAAGGCTCAGCCCGGGGACAACGGTACCTGCTTTGAGGTGTGGGTGCAGTGTCCGGAGGGCCTTAAGATCAGAGAACTTTACGACGCCATGAAGACGGAATTGGCGATCGAAGGGGTCGTGGACGACATGGCCAAGATGACCGCCATCCAGCTCGAGAAGAAGAAAGGAGAGAAAGAAACCGTCGTGCTCGAGCTCATGGATGAGCAGCAGAGCAAGCAAGATGAGGTGGTTGCCTCTCAGGAGCGGTCGCGCCAGATTAGCGAGGAGATTCGTAAGCTGGAAATCCAGCTGAACGAGATGCGAGCGACTCGGGCCGATGCTGACCGAATGATCGCGACTATCGGGCCACAGATCCAGAAGATCGTAGCTCGGATCGTCGAGGCGGAAGATGATATCCGCCGAATCGACCGTCGCCTGGAGCAGCTCAAGGCCGAAGAGGAGGCCAAGAAGGTCCTCAAGCAGGCCGCGGCCGCCGAGGCCTACCTCAGCACGCTCCCGCCGGAGGTGCAGGGTCATGTCGTTTATAATTACTTTTCTAGATCTTTTATTTTACTTATTCTGCGCACAAATCTTTCTTCACCTGCAAAATTTGTTTCAATAAATTTTTTAATTATTCCCTCGGCGTGTTCCGGGCTGATTGTCCGGCCGGGCAAACAAATTATATTTAGGTTATCTTCTTTTTTTCCAGCTTCAGCGCTTTCTATATTGTATATTACGCTAGCCCTAGTTCCTTTAATTTTATTAGCGGCGACGCACATTCCATGTCCACTGCCACAGATTAAAATTCCCAAACTGGCTTCATTTTTTACCACTTCTTTGGATAATGAAGCGGCATAATCCGGATAATCGTCATTTTCATCTAATTTTTCCGGACCCATATCAAAAACCTCTAATTTTAGATGGTTTTGAATGTATTTTGTTAGGTGCTGTTTAAGTTTAAACCCAGCGTGGTCAGAAGCGATATAGAGCATAGTTAGTTTTTTAATTTTAACAATTTAATTATAACATTTTTTAATTTTTCTACAAATAATTTGACGGTTTATGATGACGGCGTATAATAAAAAGAAAGGTTAATTAATCTTAACCAAAATCATATGAAAATACGAGACATCATGGAAACCGAGGTATTTACCATTAAAAAGGAGGCCAGGTATGAAGAGGTAGCCAAAGTATTGTATGAAAAAAATGTGAGTGGTCTGCCAGTGGTGGATGATGATGGCCGGGTTTTGGGAGTAGTGTCGGAAAAAGATATTTTTCGGGTGCTTTATCCGTTTTATCAGAGTTATTATGAACAACCGATTTTGTATACGGATTTTGAAGAAAGAGAGAAAAAGGCGACTGATATAAGAAATCAGCTAGCGGAAGT
The DNA here is from genome assembly GCA_964516735.1 of uncultured Gammaproteobacteria bacterium. Taxonomy (GTDB): domain Bacteria; phylum Patescibacteriota; class Patescibacteriia; order Magasanikbacterales; family GWA2-37-8; genus JAHJCN01. The sequence continues at coordinate 35,277 of CAZEYR010000005.1, read as the reverse complement.
TTTTATGTCAAAAAATGTGGTGCCAATTTCACCGGATGATGCGATCATGCAGGCCGGGGCTTTGATGTTATCGCGTGGGATTAGCCGATTACCGGTGGTAGAGGGCGGAAAGGTGGTGGGAATGGTCAGTCGTAAGATGATTTATCGGGCGATTTTGAAGGAAAATTTTAAGTTTTAAAAAATTGACAAAAATGGAGGGGTTTTGTAAGATATAAACAAGCTATTTCCGTCATCAGCGGAAAGTTTATGTGTGCGAGCGCAAAAACAGGCTGAAAGAAGAAAATCGCTAAGGTTAGCGACAAGTAGACCTTTCCGGGCAAGCCCGTTATAGCTGTAAATTAAGTAAAAGCACAAGATGGTACCGCCCGTTATTTGGGCTCTTGGCACGCAGAAATGCGTGTTTTGTTATTTATTTTTAAACTATGCCATACAATTCCGAGAAAAATGAGCAGGAAATACTAGCTTATTGGGATGAACATAAATGTTTTGTAAAATCCGTTGAGTCTCGTTCTGAGAAAAAACCATACTTTTTTTATGATGGTCCGCCTTTTGCTACCGGTTTGCCACATTATGGCCATATCGTCGCTTCACTCATGAAAGACGTCGTACCTCGTTTTTGGACTATGAAAGGCTATCGCGTGGACCGCAAGTGGGGTTGGGATTGTCATGGTTTACCAATCGAAAATATTATAGAAAAAGAGCTTAATTTGGAAAGTAAAAAAGATATAGAAAATTTTGGTATAGATAAATTCAATGAGGCTTGTAGTTTGACGGTTTTGAAATACGCCAAAGAATGGGAAAAAACCATTCGCCGTATTGGCCGCTGGGTGGATATGGAGGCTGGCTACAAAACCATGGATAGATCTTTCATGGAATCTGTCTGGTGGGTATTTGGTGAGTTGTGGAAAAAAGATTTGATCTACAAAGGCCACAAGGCCATGCATGTTTGTCCACGTTGCTCCACGCCACTTTCTAATTTTGAGGTGACCCAAGGGTATAAAGATGTCAAAGATTTGTCTTGTACGGCGAAATTTAAAGTAAAAAACACAGAAAAATCCGGCTTGCCAGAAAATACATATATTTTAGCTTGGACCACTACCCCTTGGACTTTGCCGGGTAATGTTTTGTTGGCGGTGAATGAGAAGATTGAATATTCTATAGTAGAAATTGATGGTGAAAATGGTGTTTTGGTAGTAGCCAAAGATCGTTCGGAGGCCGTGTTGAAAGGTAAAAATTTTAAAGTTGTAAAAGAAATTAAGGGCTCAGAATTGGTCGGTCTTTCTTACGAACCCCTATTTCCATATTTCAAAGACACTCCAAATGCTTTCCGTGTCGTGTCCGCTGATTTTGTCACGGTTGAAGATGGTACAGGCGTGGTGCATATTGCGCCGGCTTTTGGTGATGATGACTATAATGTCGGTCGTCGCGAAGGCTTGCCTTTGGTCCAGCATGTGGGTATGGATGGAAAATTTGTGGCCGCGGTTACGAATTTTGCCGGCCAAGAAGTAAAATCCAAAGAAGATCCAACCAAAACCGATGTGGAAATTATCAAATGGTTGGCCAAAGAAAACAAATTATTTAGCAAAGAAAAATTTGAACACAGCTATCCGCATTGTTGGCGTTGTGATACTCCGCTTTTGAATTACGCCACCTCCAGTTGGTTTGTAAAAGTGACCGATCTCAAAGATCAGCTCATCAAAAATAATCAAGAAATTAACTGGGTGCCGGAGCATATCAAAGAAGGTCGTTTTGGCCAGTGGTTGGAAGGTGCTCGCGACTGGGCAATTTCTCGCAACCGTTATTGGGGCACTCCGTTGCCAGTTTGGGAAAGCGCCGACGGCGAAAAAATTTGCGTGGGCAGTGTGGAAGAATTGGAAAAATTATCCGGTCAAAAAATTACCGATTTGCATAAACATCATATAGATAAAGTGGAAATCACCAAAGATGGAAAATTGTTTAAACACACACCAGAAGTATTGGATTGTTGGTTTGAATCTGGCTCGATGCCCTACGGTCAATTGCACTATCCTTTTGAAAATAAAGCCAAGTTTGAGGCCGGTTTTCCTGCTCAATTTATCGCTGAAGGCCAAGATCAGACTCGTGGTTGGTTTTATACTTTGCATGTTTTGGCTGCCGCTTTAACTAGTGGAAAAAATCCATCTATTCCAGTCAAAAAAAGCTGTCCAGCTTTCAAAAATGTAATCGTGAACGGTATCGTGTTGGCCGAAGATGGTAAAAAAATGAGTAAGAAATTAAAAAATTATCCAGATCCAGAAATCGTGTTGGGAAAATACGGTGCTGATGCTATGCGTTATTATTTGGTGACCTCTCCAGTGATGGTCGCTGAGTCACTAAATTTTTCCGAAGCTGGTGTGCGCGAAATGTACAACAAAGTAGTAAACACTTTGTGGAATGTCGTAGAATTTTATGAAATGTATGGCATCCCAGAAAAAAATTTGAAACTTTCCAAACAAAAATTGAGCGTGTTGGATAAATGGATCTTGGCCAAGTCGCAAAATTTAGTGAAAGAAGTGTCGGCCGGTATGGAATCGTACAAATTGGTAGAAGCTAGTCGTCCGATTGTGGAATTTATCACCGAATTGTCTCAATGGTATGTGCGTCGCTCGCGTGATCGCTTCAAAGGTGAAAACAGTGAAGACAAAAAAGCGGCCACTGCCACTTTAGAAACCGTGCTTTTGACTTTGTCTAAAGTGATGGCACCGTTTACTCCTTTCGTGGCCGAAAAAGTTTATTTGGCCATGACTCAAGGCAAAGCTTTGGAATCTGTACACCTAGAAGATTGGCCGGAAGTAGATAAAAAGTTGGTGGATGAGGATGTTTTGAAAGAGATGGAATTGGCCAGAAAAGTAGTAGAAATGGGTTTGGCCCTGCGCGCCGAGAGTGGCGTAAAAGTTCGCCAACCACTTTCTAAACTGTTGGTAAATAAAAAAATGGACCAAGGTTTATTGGAAATAATTTCCGAAGAATTAAATGTTAAAAAAACTTTGGTGCAAGAAAAAATTGACTTGGCGGTTAAGAAAGAAGAGGGCGAATTGGTGGTCGGTCTCGATACAGAAATCACCGAAGCTCTCAAAAAAGAAGGTATGGTGCGTGAAATTGTGCGCACTGTCAATCAGATGCGCAAAGACGCCAAGCTAACCGTCAAAGATGAAATAGAAATCGTCTACGAAACTTCAGAAAAATTATTGTCCGAAGTATTTTCCGAATACGCTGACAAAATCCAAGGCGATGTGTTGGCCAAGAAAATTTCCGCCGGACAAAGTGATGGCGCCGAACAAGAAATCAACGGCCTCAAAGTAAAATTAACTGTTAAAAAGGTTTAAGTTTAAAATTAATTTTTTCATCTATGGCTTCATCCTCTAAGGATAAGAAGTTGTGGCAGGGGAAAACTTTATTAGTATTAAATTCCGGCACGGAAAGACAAAAACACGTCTTTGAAACGGCTAAAAAACTAGGCCTAAAAGTGGTGATTTTAAATGATCGTCTTAATTGGAGCGCCAAATACGCCGAAGATTTTTTGGTCGTGGATAATTATAACCATGCCAAGGTTTTATCGGTGTTACGTTCATATTTAGAAAAGCATAAAATTGACGGGGTGGTGACTTTTGAAGAAGAGGATGTGGAATTGTTGGCTAAAATTTGTGCAGAGTTTAATTTTATTGGCAATAGTTTAAAAACCGCTTCGCTCGTGCGTAATAAATTTTTGATGCGCCAGCAGTTGGCGGCGTATCAGGTGCCACAACCGGATTTTTCTTTTGTCAGCAATCAATCAGAAATGTTGCAAGCCACGAAAAAAATTGGTTATCCGGGTATTATCAAACCGGTCGGCGGTACCAGTAGTTTTTTTGTGGTAAAGATTAACGACGAAGACGAGGCGAAAGAAGTTTTTGAGTATGTTAGAAAAAATGCTACACCAAAATTTGATCCAATTTTTTCTTATAGCCAGTATCAATTTTTATATGAAGAATTTATTGAAGGTCCGGAAGTAAGCGTGGAAGCGGTGACTCAAAACGGCCAAACCAATATTGTGTCGGTGGTAGATAAATATTCCAGTGATGATCCATACTTTATTGATGTGAGTGAAAGTTTGCCGTCAAAATTTGATCAAGAAACTTTGGAAAAAATTGAACGCGTGGTGCTATCTACTCATCGCGCGGTGGGGGTGATGAATGGAGTGACTCATACTGAGTTATGTGTCGCCAGCGATGGCCCAAAAGTGATAGAGATTGCGGGGCGAGTGGCTGGTAAATATATCTGGGATGGGGTAAAAACAGTTTGGGGAGTAGATTTGGTAGAACAAGCTTTCCGGGTGGCTTTGGGCTTGCCGATCACGGTAGATAAAAGCGCCCTAGAGCCAAAAAAATATTGGTGTTGTAAGTTTATCGGGATTAAAGAATCCGGAATCTTATCAGCCATTCATGGTGCTGACGAGGCGAAAAAAATGCCCAGTGTTCGTGAACTGTTTTTAGACAAAGAAGTAGGTGATGCTGTACTTGAACCTCCCGCCGGTTTCGATGTAATGGGTTGGCTGGTCGGTGAAGGTAAAAGCCACTCTGAAGCAGGGGAAGCGGCTGAAGAGGCAATGAAAAAATTAGACATTCAGATCATTCCATTTGATCCAGAATCTTCGGTTGGTCAGACTGAGCGCGTCAATCGTTTTACTTCAGCCTATATCACCAGAAATAAATTGTTGGCTCGGGCTAAAATAGAAAAATTACGTCGTATTGATCTAAAAGATTTGCGTAAATTACATATTGGCGTTTTGGGCAATTTATATAAAAAAACCACTTCTACTCTGGATAAATCAGAAATCGCCAACGAGCTGATGTCCGTAGGCTTGGAGATTCAAAAAACTTTACGTGAGCGCGGTTATCGAGTGACATTTTTTGACATGAATGAGTCTCCTTTGCCAATAGAAAAAATGCAACGTTTAGGAATTGATCTGATGGTTAATGTTTGCGAAAGAATCAATGATTCCAGCTTGCTTGAACCGCACGGGGCATCGCTTTTGGATATTTTACAGATTCCATATACTGGCTCTAATCCACTCACTCTGGCTTTTTGTATAGATAAAATTAAAGTAAAAAAATTGTTGTCTTTTCATCATATTCCGACTGCCAGATTTGATGTGGCTTATACGATGGAAGATAAAATTGATGATACTTTGCGTTATCCTTTGATTATCAAACCGGCCAATACGGATAATAGTATCGGGATCACCAATAAGTCGGTGGTCCGCGACGAAAAAGAATTAAAGCGTCAGCTGGAAGAGGTGGTTGTCAAAGCTGGTCGTCCGGCTTTGGTTGAAGAATATATTGAGGGTGATGAATATGATGTGTCTATTATCGGCAATGGAGATAATTTACAAGTTTTGCCACTGTCGCGTTCGATTTTTGATAAAATGCCAAAAGGATATTGGCACATCTATCCGTTTGAATCTAAGTTTTCTGATAATCCGGCTTATGATAAAATTAAGTTGGAAAGACCGCCGAAGATCCCAGAAAAGTTGGCCAAATTAATCACTGAAATTGCTATTGATACCTACAATATTTTGGACGCTCACGATTACGCCAGAATAGAATTGCGCGTGGATAAAGATAATAATCCATATGTAATTGAGCTCAATCCAAATCCGTCAATTGGCAGTGATACTTGCACCACCAAGTGCGCCCAATTGGCCGGTAGTGACTACGGTGACTTTTTGGAGCTGATTATCGCTTCGGCTGTTAATCGTTATAAAAATAAACCACCCTTCTATCATTTGATGGACTAATTTATACAGTAATTATTGAATTATGTTGACTATTAAACAAATTTTTGATTTAGGATTAAAAGTTGGTATCGCCGCTGATCCACGTGGCCCAGCCGGAGTAAAAAAATATTTGGCCAGAGCCAAAAAAGAATATGAAGACCTCAAAGACGAAGATAAAAAATATTTTGATGTGCAAAGACTGGTTAATCCGTATTCGGATAGCCGTGTTCATGTTGGCGAAGAAAATACTCAGGTCAAAAGAGTGTTGACCGGGATAGATATTTCCTCGGCAGAAATTTTGTTGGCTACGCAATTAAATGAACGGGGCAAAAAAATAGATTTGGTGATCGCCCATCATCCGGTCGGCCAGAGTTTGGCCGAACTAAACGACGTGATGGATCTGTCTTCGGAATTGTATATTCAAAATGGCGTGCCAGTGCATTTGGCGGAAAAAATTATGGAAGAAAGAATTCGCGAAGTTGGTCGTGGTGTGCATCCAGCCAACCATTATCAGCTGATTGATATGGCCAAATTGTTGAATGTCAATTTGATCAACACTCACACTATCACCGACAATTTGGTGAAAAAATTTATGCGCGATTATTTAGAGAAAAAAGCTCCAGAAACTATTGGCGATTTGATGAAAGTTATTTTGGAAATTCCAGAATATGCTGAAGCTAAAAAACGCGGTGCTGGCCCAAAGATTAACGCTGGTAGTCCGAAGAATAGAGTGGGTAAATTTTTGATTGAGATGACGGGTGGCACAAGTCCGTCAAATAAAGTTTATCAAGAATTATCCCGCGTCGGTATAAGCACTATTATCGGTATGCATATGCCAGAAAATTCTTTGGAAAAAATAAACGAGCATCATATGAATGTGGTAATCGCCGGTCATATTTCCTCCGACTCACTCGGTATGAATTTATTTTTGGATGAATTGGAAAAGAAAGGGATAGAAATTATGCCGTGCAGTGGTTTGATCAGAGTAAACAGAAATAAAAAGAAATAATTTTTTATGATTTCACTTATCAAAGGAAAAATTGTTGGCAATGATAAGGGCGAGGTGATAGTGATGACACCGGGCGGGGTTGGTTATAAGATTATGACCAATTTTGTGACCTCGGCCAAGTGGAAAGTCGGTGATGAAACAGAAATTTTTACCTATTTAGCCGTGCGCGAAAACGCCATGGATTTGTTTGGGTTTGGTAATTCTGGCGAGCGCGAAATGTTTCTAAAATTTTTGGATGTAAGCGGGATTGGTCCAAAGACTGCTTTGCATTTATTATCACTTGGCAGTGTGGAAGAAATTTCCACAGCGATTAGCCGCGGCGATGTGGATTATCTGACCAAGGTAAGTGGAATTGGAAAAAAGACTGCTGAAAGAATTGTAGTGGAATTGAAAAATAAAATGGTGGCGATTAAAGGTAGTGCCAGTGTCGGTGATACTAAAGAAAATCAGGCGGTTGGTGATGTGATTGATGGCTTGGTGGCACTTGGATACTCGGCGCTTGAAGCCAGAGAGGTGGTCAAAAAGATTGATCCAAAAGGAAAAAATAGCGAACAGATTTTGCGCGAGGCGCTGCAGAGGATGAAATAATAAAAAACCACCCAATCGGGTGGTTTTCTTTTTCTGTTTTTATATTGTCTTGCCCATCAGCCACAATATTATCGCTTTTTCAATATGTTTTCTATTTTCCGCCTGATCAAACATTATACAGTTCGGATGATCAATCGCATCACGAGTAATTTCGTACCCCACATGACATGGCATACAATGCATAATCTTGGCTTGTGGCGAAAATTTATTTATTGCATCGGCGTTTAGTTGGAAAGGCAAAAATACTCGTTTGCGGCGCTCAAATTCTTCGATAAATTCCGGTTTTACTTTTCCATTATCAAAAAATTCCATATCCATCCAGGTGTCAGTGTGTACATAATCAGTATTTTTCATCGCTTCGGCCACATCAGTGGTGTAGGTGACGAGGTTGGTATCGTTGGCCATCTGGTTTAGATCTGGGTCAACGCTTTGCTGGTTGGCTTCTGGCGCCGCAATCGTGATCGTGATCCCTAATTTGGCGCAAGCCAGCTTTAAAGTGTTGGAAACATTGTTTTCTACCCCTAGCCAAGTCACTTTTTTGATATTTTCCAGTCCACCAGAGTGCTCGGACATGGTCAAGATGTCGCCCAAGGCCTGGCAAGGGTGGTATTTTTCACTACAAGCGTCTATAACCGGTATTTGATTGTATGACGAAGCTTTTTCTACATCGGCCGCCCGAAGCGCCCTAAACATCAAACAATCACCAAAACGCATAATCGCTTGGATCTCGTCGCCAAAGTCGGATAGGGATAGCTGGGAAGTGCGAGAATCTAAATAAATCCCATGTCCGCCCAATTCGGTCATGCCAGCCTCAAAAGATAGGCGAGTGCGAGTGCTAGTTTTTTGGAAAAGCATGATCAAAGTGCGATTTTTCAGTACATCCAAGGTTTCTCCGGCTTTATATTTAGCCTTAATTTTTTTGGCTAGGTCTAAAATCTCCAATAAATCCTCTCTGGTTTGCTCCTTTAGGGAAATTAGGTGGCGCATAAATAATTATTTCAATTTTTCAATCAATAATTTTTCTGCGACTTGTGGATCGGCCGAGCCCTCGGTGGCTTTCATGACCATACCTTTCAAAAATTGTAATAATGGAGTTTTGCCGGCTTTGTAGGCGGCCACTTGTTGCGGATTATTTTTTATCACTTCGTCCACTACCGCACCCAATTTATCTTCATCGGCAATCTGACCATAACCTTTTTCCTCCATGATATGTGTTGGATCCATGTCCACACCACTATCCAACATCTCGCCCAAAATTTTCTGAGCGTTGGTGGAATTAACACGATTGGCAAAAATCAAAGTGACTAATTCGGCAAAATTTTCTGGTTTGATTTTCAAAATCTTAATATCAATGCCACGTTCGGCCATCGCCCCGGTCAATTTGGAAGTAATCCAACCGCCGGCTAATTTAGCAATTTGTTGTTTGGTGGTGTTGGTTTCTTTTTCGGTCATTTTTTTGGTTTCTGGCAAACTACGTAGCCATTCGCCGAGTTCACTCATCACATTTTCTGTAAATTCTGCCCAGTTTTTATCAGCGGTCAAAAGATAAGCATCGGCAAAAGAAAAACCATATTCTTCGTGGAAACGTTGTCTTTTTTGGATTGGCAATTCCGGCAAAGAAATTTCTCCAGCGATTTTTAATGGATGAAATGGGGGAATATCTGGCTCTGGGAAATAGCGATAATCCGCCGCGGACTCTTTGGTTCTTTGCAACACGGTTTCGCCTTTGTCGTCGTTCCAACCGCGAGTTTCCGGGCCCCAATCTTCGCCTTTTTCCAACATGGCAGTCTGGCGTTTGATCTCAAATTCAATCGCTTTTTCCACGGCGCGGAAAGAGTTAATATTTTTTACTTCAATTTTGTGGTTTAATTTGTAGTCGCCCAAAGGTTTAATCAAGCCATTTTCATTTACAAATTTTCCTTCTTCTTGGATAGATACGTTGGCTTCACAGCGCATGTGGCCTTTTTCCATGTCGGCGTCGCTCACATTTAAGTAGCGCAAAATCATCTGCAATTCTTGGCAATATGATTTAGCTTCGGCCGAACTTTGGATATCTGGGTCGGAAACGATTTCCACCAGCGGTACACCACCACGATTAAAATCTACCAAAGTTTGGCCGTTGGTGTCATGAGATAATTTGGCCGTGTCTTCTTCTAGGTGTACGCGACGCACACCGATTTTAGCCAACTCGCGATGGTTTTTTCCAGTTAAAAATTGTAAATCAATATGGCCATATTCGCCGATCGGCTGGTCGTATTGAGAAATTTGGTAGCCCTTTGGCAAATCCGGATAAAAATAATGTTTGCGATCAAATTTGGAAAATTCGTTGACGCGACAATTGAGGGCTTTAGAAATTTTGCATGTCCAGTCAATGGCGGTTTTGTTTGGTACTGGAATCGTGCCCGGGTGGGCAAGACAGATTTCGCACACATTTTTGTTGGCCTCTTTGGGGTTGGATTCGTTGGCACAACTACAAAACATTTTGCTCTTGGTTTTTAATTCCACGTGGATTTCTAAACCGATAATTGGGATGTATTTTGGCATAACTAAAGGATTATTTTTACGGTGTTATCTTATCAAGTTTATTGGTATTTATCAAGAAATAAAAACCCCGCTGTTTTAGGGCGGGGATTAAGGGTTGTTTGAGGGTTAGCGAGTTTCAGTCGTGATGGTAGTTGGTTTTTCTGTTCGGTTGGCTTTAGCGTTAAAAAACAAAATAATGCCGGAGGTCAAAATCAGTGGAGTTAACAAAGAATTGATTACAGAACCGATTAAGGTGTTGATAATACCAATAATGATAGTGGATTGTAATAAATAAGTTGGGATGGTTATGATAACATATTGTAAGATGGAGGCAGATAGCCCAAAAATTAAAGTAGGCAGAAACATCCGCCAAGCCATTGCCCACCAACGGCCTACGACTAAATCTTTACTGCTACGCAGGGCATTTAAGCCAGTTTTATTTTCAAAAGCGACTGCATAAAAAATGAAGAAATACCATACCAGAAAGATGATACCGGGGATGATCAATAACAAAGTGCCGAAAAAGACGATTAAACCTACCAAAATAGAGGTATAAACCATCGGCCAAATCAAATGGCTAGTGGCGGTGTAATTATTTTTCCAACCAAGAGCCGGGCTATTTTGCAAAATATTTTGGACTTCTTTGGATAAGGCAATAGTGGTCCAAAGAGTAAACACTAAATTAGCTGTAAATATGGCTAAAATAATTAAATTGGTAGTCAAGGTGAGAGCCGGGAGATAGGCGGTAAGATAAATACTTAAGATACCCAAAATTGCCAAAATCAAAGTGGGTAAAAAAATAAAGAGAGCGTAAACGAGTAAACGCCGCCAATTTTGTTTACACAAAAAATAACTGTTTTTGACAATTTCTAAAGCAGAAAGGAGCATATTTTAAATTTTTAAAATATTTTTTAATAATTTGATGGCTTCTTCTCTCATTATATCAATTTTTTGTTCGGCGGACAAATAATGAATTTGCGTTCCACGGTCGGAAAATAATTTTTGGTAAGATTCGGATCGGAAACAGTCGGCGGCTTTGGTAATAAAACTTATTTTTTCAAAGATGGCGTTGTCTTTTTTTTCGGTGCGGAGATTGAGGCGGTTAATAGCTTCTTGGGCTGACAAATCCATTAAAATTAGATGGTCGGGACGGTTTTCCAAAGCCAGTTTGTTACCGGTTAACTTGGACAAATGATCAAAAGTTAATTCTGGATTTTGCACGGATTGATAGCATAGTGAAGTGCAAACCCCGCGATCTTGGATGACACAGCGGCCATCAGCCAACATTGGTAAAATTATTTTTTTGTAGAGCACGAGGCGGTCTAGGGAATAGGCCTCGGCGATGGCTTGGGCCGGATAATCATTACCGGTTTTAATCATTTCTTCGCGGATCACTTTGCCGACGCCAGTGCGGGTTGGTTCACAAGAAAAAATAAAATCGTAAGCTTTCATTTCAGATAATTCTGGGTAGTGTTTATTTTCCAGCCAATATTTTGGTAAATCAAAAATGGCATTACCTTGAGCAGCGAGGTAATCTTTCCAAGCATCCATGGCCGTGCCCTTGCCGGATCCATCGACGCCATCGATCATGATAAACATATTTTTAAAATTATTTTTTTGGAGTGTAATTATATTCCGGATTAAACATAGTAGAAGCCCAAGAAGAAGATCCTTCGTCCATATTCACTCGTATAAATTTTGCCATCAAAGGTTGGATTTCATTTAATTTTCTCCAACATTCTTGAGCGATACGGCGATAAGAAATATGACCTTTGGAACCGGATCTCAAGGAGATAAAATGGTGTAATTCGCGCAAATTCCAAGTGAAGAGAGTTCTTTTCTTGTAGGCTAGAGGCACTATATATTGTGCTTCATGCGGAAATATCGGTTTTAATTTTTCATATAATGCTTGAGCGATTTCCATGGCTTTTCTAAATTCATTTTCCATACCCGCTTCAGCAATTTCTTCCGGCAATTCATAACCATGGGTGGTGGTCACTAATTGGTTTCCTTGTGTGCACATGCGATGCCTTTGGATATCTCTGAAAGCGCCGTAATCCATTAAAATATCAAAAGTGTAATAAATATTCTCTAATTCACGTAGTGGTTGATCGTATGAAGCCCGATTAGCCAAGGCAGTCTCAACGATTCTTTCTTTTTGTTTATAGTCCATTTCTTCTACTTTTCTCAATATCTGTTGAAAGGGGTTCTCAGAATAAGTATAAAGCAAAGAGGCGACTAATTTATTTTCTGCATTTTTATCGTAATCAATGATTTCTACCGACGAAGCTGGCTCCGGTGCATCTGTTAGCAATACATTGGTGATTGATTTTAAAATTTTTGGTGTTTCTTTTAAATAAGCATTTTCATTGGCGAATTTTATCAATGTTGGTGTAATTTTTAGAGCTTCTTCTCGCATCTCTGTTCCAATTTCTTTTGCTTCGTCCAGTGGGTTGGAGAGCAATTTCATTAAAGTGTGTTCTAATACACGAGCATTCAGTGTTATGCCTAAATTTGTCAGGGTAGCCGTTGGTAGTAAGTATCTGATATTGTCGCAGACTCTGGATTTAGTGGTTGCAGCGTATGCTCTTTCCGATCCGCCGGGAGTCATCGGGTATTTATTCTTAATAAAGTCAGTCATTATTGGTTCCATGGCTAAATAGACGTCGAAGAGATAGTTGATAGTTTTTTCGTATTCAGCACCGTAAACAGATTGCATTATTTTTGCTGGTTTATAGTATTTATTTTTGTCATAAACTTGGTAACGAGTAGATTTTTCTGTATAAGAGGCCAGACGATTGTCTTCTAGGATTTTTGAAGCTAAAATGGAAACATTTTCTATTGCTAAGTGTAGGGTGGCATGTTCAGCTACCGAACTGTGTCCATATCCAACTACCCATTTATCATGAAAATCAGCCGATTTTTCATCGGTTAAACCGTCGGCGATATCTCGGAAAGATTCTGGCGAGCGAGAGCATTTGGCGAAAGCCACAGCGACCACCTCTGGTTTTAAGTGGTCCAAAGAATAAATCTCTCTTTTGTTTGGTTGCTTCAATTCCATATCAATAGTAATTTATAATTAATTTTTCCCTGTGCTGCCGAACCCCCCGCGATCGTTTTCGGTTATTTCACTAATTTCTTTTATTTGCATTTGATCAATTTTAATTACAAACGCTTGGGCAACGCGAGCGCCTCGTTCAATGGTAATATCTTGATTGGAAAAATTATACAACGAAATTAAAATCTCGTCATTTGGTCCGCAATAATCATTGTCTACCAAGCCGATCCCGTTGGCCAAAAACAACCCCGGATAGTGTTTGGCCAGACTGCTACGGGCGTTAATAATCAAAGCGTGGCCAAGTGGAGTCTGGATAATAAAATTGCTCGGCGCTTTGCCCCAACCGCCAGCGGGGATGGTAATATTTTCTCGGGTATACAGATCAAAAGCCGCCGCCTTGGAGGTTTTGTATTCCGGCAAAGGGAGAGTGGTATCAATTCGTTTAATTTTTATTTGCATATTAACCACGAATTTTTTTTAATAATTCGTCTAGTTGTTTGTGTAAATTATTCAAGTCGCCGTCGTTGTTTATAGCCTCGGTGGCGTGGCTCATTACTTCTGGAATGGTAAGCTCGGTGGAGCGTTGGTGATCGGCTAAAAATTCTTCAAAAGTTTTAGTCTTGTCATCAGAATTTTCACTACGTTGTACCAATCTTTCCCAACGGATTTTTGGGTCAGCTTCAATTTTAATTAAAGTAAAATTTGGCAATTTGGAAAGAAATTCAATATCGGCCATACGGCGGATACCATCCACGATTACCAATTCGTTTTGGTCTTTATCGGCGTCGCCGGCGATGGCTTTGGCTAAGATATTTTCCCCAAAAGTTTGACGAACACACTCGGAAATTTTTATCAAATTATCACGATTTTGTTCGGTGTAAATGCGGTTTAGCAAGTCGCGCAAGATGGTAGAAAAACGATAACAGCTAGCGTTATATTTTTCCTGATAATATTTGGAAATTGTGCCTTTTCCACTAGAAATTTGTCCCACGAAACCCAAGATGACTTTTTGCATAAAAATTTATTTGGTAATTTTATTTTTAGTCCATTCACAAATATATTGGCGATATTTTACACCGGCTAATTCAAATAAACGGCGAGACATAATACAGCTATCGGTGTCATGATATTTATCGTCTTCATAAATAACTTCAACTATTCCCTTTTGAATAAGAGTTTTGGCGCATTCATTGCAAGGGAATAAATTACAATATACTTTACAATCGTTGGTGCTGGTATTGGCATTGTAAATAGCATTTTCTTCGGCATGACAAATATACCCATATTTGGTATCGGTCGGTTTGCCTTCTCGCTCCCAAGGCAGTTGATCGCTTTCTATTCCTCTCGGAAAACCATTATATCCCATCCCCACTACCACGTTTTTTTGATCCACTACCACCGCTCCAACTTGTGTTTTTGGATCTTTGGATCTTTCGGAAATAATATGCGTCATGCGCATAAAACATTCGTCCCAAGAAATAGCGCCAGCTCTAGGTTCCATCATAAAATTAGCAATTTTACAAAAAATAAATCTGCGTTAGCAGACCCCCTCGGTGAGTATTATAAAAGAAAAAAAGAAAAACAACAAGCGAGAAAAAAATAACAAAAAACACCTCTTCGCGAGGAAGAGGTGTCTAAATTGTGTGAAATTATTTTTCAGCGATTTTGATGGATGGGCCCATTGTCGAGCAGATCACCAAGTTTTTGATGTATAAACCTTTAGAAGTATTTGGTTTGGCCTTGTTTAAAGCTTCTACCAAAGCTACAAAGTTTTCTTTCAGTTGATTTTCTCCAAAACTGACTTTACCTATTGCGACATGCACATTGGCAGTATCGTCGTTTTTGAAGGTTAATTTACCTTTTTTTAATTCGTCCACCATTTTTTTGATATTCGGACCAACGGTTTCGGTTTTTGGGTTTGGCATCAAGCCTTTTGGGCCGAGTACTTTAGCAATGGCGGCCAATTTAGGCATCATGTCTGGAGTGGTAACGGCTACCTCAAAGTCAATTTTGCCGGTGGTTTTAATTTTGTTGATGTCCTCTTCAGTATAAATAACATCAGCGCCGGAATCTCTAGCTTCTTTTTCCTTTTCTGGAGAAGCGAATACGGCCACTTTTTTTGTCTTACCGGTGCCGTGTGGCAAAACCACAGTGGCGCGGATTTGTTGCTCGCCCTTTTTTGGGTCAATGCCTAAGTTGGCATGGTCTTCTACACTGGCGTCAAATTTAACACCAGAAGTTTCCTTGACGAGCTTATTAGC
>CAZEYR010000005.1:3590-20055 GCA_964516735.1 uncultured Gammaproteobacteria bacterium | reverse complement strand
GAATAGACTTTTTTGGAGTCTACTTTGGCCTCGGCGGCCTTCATTCTTTTTGACATAAGATGTTTTTTAAGTGGTAATAACCCCCGAATGGTCGGGGTCCCACCTGAATAATGGCTTATTTATACCAAAAATAGGGGATTTTGTCAAGAATTGTTTAGCTCATTATCACCCGACCGCTGATTTCTAATAAAAGACTGGAAAAAACCTCGATTTCCTTAGTTTTTTCGTTTGGAACAACCTCTTCGGCTAAGATCTCCAATCTTTCTACGGCTTCGGTGAGTTTTTCTTTACCGGCTGGGGTTAAAAGCACATAGCGCACGCGGGCGTCTTGCCCGGCCGGGCCGCTTTTGATTAGGTGGATTTTTTCCATCGGCAAAAGCAAACGGGTGACGCCAGAGGCGGTCATCCCGATTTTTCCAGCCAAATCCACACGGCGCATTTTTTGGTCGTCGGCTTGACTAAGGCTGTAAAGGATTAAAAATTCGTTTAGGCCAAGCCCGCCTAACCCGCGATCTAGACGCTGGGTGAGGATAGTCTGGGCCTTTAGCAAGTTTAATAAAAATTTAACGGATGTGTTGTGCGTCATAAATATACTTAATAGATAATTGATAAATCAAGTATATATTAAGTATTGGGGATTGTCAAGGGAGTGCTCTGGGGGCAAGAATCGAACTTGCACTAACTTCGTTAACAGCGAAGCGTTTTACCATTAAACTACCCCAGAATAAAAAACTCTCCCGTTTTCAGGGAGAGTTTATAATTTTTGGTAATTAGAAAACTCGCCCTGGCGGAGGGTTGTTATTATTGAGGTTATTATTTAAAGCGAAAGTTTTCATAATATTTGTACATTACACTATTTTAGTGTGGTTTGTCAAGTTTTAAGCTGTTTATTTCCCAAGAAGATTATGTGGCAAAACCCACTTGGCTATGCCAAGAGCGTTACAAGCCGCGGCTTGATCGTTGGCCTCTTCAGCGGAGATAGGCTGGCCACCATAATTATATGACCAGGCGATACTTTCGGTCATTGTGCCCGGTGTGGACTGGCATCCGCCTAAGTCGGAATAGGGGCAGGCGTCTAAAGAAAATTTTCCGTCGACACAAGACATCTTGATGCGATCTTCGGTGTAGATTTCTCCAATAAAATCTATACAGAAGCTTTGTGTGTCGATAAAACTACAACTCCCGCGCACTTGCCTCGTTTCAGTAGATTCAATTAGTGGTTTTACGTCTTTTTCATAATCAACTGTTTGTTCCGGCGGTAATTCATTTTTACAACCAGTGGTAAGAAATAGGGCGAGTGCGATTGTGCCTAACAATATAAATTTGGGCATATTTTTTGAGTTAATTAAAAGTGCTTAGAGCATCATTTGGTATACCACTAATATACCACAAATGGGGGCTAAAAGAAAAATGACTATTCACAAAATGACTATTTTGTGTCATTTTATCCCGTTCGAAAAATAAAGTCGAACGGTTCTTTACAAGATACAGTCTAAATGCCTAATAGCCAGAGTGGCGTCTGGCAATCACGTGAGTCGGTAGCCAATCCGACCGAAGGAGATTGGGAATGGAGAAGACCAACAGCATCAAGTTCGAGCTCGGAGTCGTCAACCCCCGCATCAGTGCTTTCGACCACCACGGGCCGGTGGCCCACGCCGACAACTTCATCGTGAAGATGTCGGCAGTGCAGCTGTTGGAGGCTGTGGTGATGCGGGGCATCAACCCCGCGGAGCTGGAGATTGAGGTGAACCACACGGGACACCTCGACGACATCTGCGCCTTCGCGATCGTTCCGGCCGCCGCGGCCGGGAAACTGCGAGCGCTGTACGCGTTCGCCTGCGTGGTGTCCGTCCTGGACAGCTGTGGCCCTTCGGGGTATCTGTTGATCCAGAAGAAGATCAAAGTGGTGGTGGACTCGGTGTACGCTGAGTATCACCGGCTGGTGGGGGCGGCGGCGAAGGTGGCGGGCTGCCAGAAATGGCAGCTCCCCATCGAGAAGCAGATCGAGGCCAGCAAGGCCGCCGGCACGATCCTCGTGTCCCTCCTCCCGGAGGACGACTATGAGGCGTCCGTGCCCGACGAGCCCCCGGCCGACTCGTACGAGATCGTTTCCAAGGAAGGCGACATCTGGCTCGTCCGGGTCGTGGACGCCAACCGCTGCAATACCATCCGCTTCAGTGGGTGGTTCTATGCGGCGGGCGCCCGCGTCGTCGTCGGTTACTTCGAGCAGGCCGAGGGGCGGTGGGACTACTCCATCTCCATCCGCTCGCCGTACGACGGCGACCTCTCCGGGGTCTGGCCACAGCTGGCGACTCGGGAGGAGATCCCGGTCGGCTGTCGCAACTGGGGTGGCCACTCGGGCGCGGGTGGGTCGCCCATGCGCAACGAGAAGGCGGCTTTCCCCGGTGGGTCCGTCCGGACCCCCAACGAGGTCTACGACCTCGTGAAGGCGGCCATCGTCTAGCCACATTTGTGGCAAGCATTATCCGTGTTACGGCTTACACGAATAAATGACAGACTAGTAGCCGTCGGATGGCTGTATCAACAACGGAGGTATCCACTACCTCCCTCCGATTATTTTTTTTACTTTGTAGAAGCGATTGAGGAGTAAAATTTTTAGCTACATCGCCCGGATCACATTGCCCTCTGGGTCTAATTCTACAAAATGTTGAGCTTTGCCATTGCGGAAATTTTGGCATTGATTTTCCGGTAAATTATCTACAGCTTGGCGGGGGTTGTGAGCGATATCCGCCACCCAACCCGGCATCAATTCTTCAGCGATACAAGGGCCGTTGGAAAAATCCACCCCTTGTGCTTTTAATTGTTTATAAATTTCTTGCGCTTTTTGGATAGCCAAATCACGTTCGTCTTGTGGAGTCATATTTTTATCGTAAAAAATTAAAAAATAAGCGCCCAAACCCACTAGGATAATTAGGGCGATAATAGTTAATGAAAACATATATTTTTTCATAGAGTATGTTTATTTAGGTATTATAACACACAATTCATCCATCGCTCGGGTTAAAGCTACATAATATAAATCTCGTTCTATTTTTTCCGCCTCCGCTTTAATTTCTTCCGGCCAAATTATTTTTTCTTCAGTCTCTTTGATCAAAAAGACAGTATCAAATTCCACTCCTTGGGTTTCTATCATATCTAGGCAAAAAATATTTTTACGATTGGCAAAATATTTCTTGTGCATGGTTAAATATTTTTTATTTTTAGAAATAATGCCAATGGTTTTTTCTGGATTATTTTTTTGATATTTATCTATTAGAGCGATTTGATCTTCTTTGGTGACCGGCTTTATTTCTTGCACGATGGGGCCGTCTTTTATTTCTTTCGGTACCACCACTTGGTATCCAGATTTTTGGATATATTGGAGGATCTGTTTGGTGTTACGATATACTTTTTGTAATTGAACGAGTCGGTCATTCGGTATTTTTTCATCTATTTCCGCCCAATTTTTTATGGTGCCAAGCTTGGTTTGTTGGGCCAGATCGCCCACATAAATTATGGAATTTAATTTTTTATTGACGCAATTTTTAAATAAATTTATCTGCTCGGATAAATAATTTTGGAACTCGTCAACAATGATTAAATTGTAATTGGCCGGAATGGAGAATTTTCTTTTGCGATATGAGCCATTGTTCATTTCCTGAAATAATTCTTGAGTGATATTAAATTCGCCAAAAGTTTTTTGGTAGATTTTTAGTAAAATTGTTAAGTCAATTCTATCTAAGATTTTTTGTTTCTTTTGTTCGGCAAAATATTTTAATTGTTGGACGGTAAAAAATGGTTCGTATAGAGCGGTTAAAATATTATAAATTTTTTTGTGATATTTTATGTTAGGGTTTTGTCTGACGGCTTTTAATTTAGCTTGTTCAAAAAGTTTTTGTTCAATTTCGTTGTCAATAATTTTTTCGTTTTGAGTATAATCCGTAATACCTAAAATGGCCGTGGCCCATTCAAAAAATGTAGTGATTTTTACCCCTTTAATGCCTAAACTCGGTAAGAGGTGAGAAAAATATTCTTTGGAGCCAACATCTTGAACGGCTACTAAAATTTTATCCGGAGTGTAGTATTCTGTAGTTTCTGGTGATTGGATTAAATAAGCGGCCCGGTGCAGGGCGAGGGTGGTTTTTCCTGAGCCGGCTGGTCCGGAAATTACTAGCGGCCCTAAATGATTGGCGCGGATGATTTGATCTTGAGCTTTTTCCATCAATTCCACTACTTCTTGCAAAACAAAACCTTGTTTTCTAGCAGAAAAATTTTCTTGATAAATTAAATCTTTTTTATTTCCTTGTTCCGTGGAGAGAAATAATATTTTTCCATCGTGAATTAAAAATTGATCTTTGCGACCTAGAATGCCGGATTTCTTGCTGCCGTCGCGACGGGTGTAACTGGCCGGTCCGAGATTCTCAAACCGTAAAGCGGCGACGGGGGTAATCCAAGAGTAAATATTTTCTTCGCTAAAAGAAAATTTTCCGATATAAATATTTTTATTTTCTCCATCAATCTGAAAATCACATCGAGTAAAATATGGTGAGGGGAGTAAACCTTTTAAACTTTCTACAGATTCTTGATTATAGGCACGGATGCCAATGTTGGCCAATTGGTCGGCTCCGGATAAGCCAATACCAGCTCGAGCTAATGAATTTTCTTTAGCTTCCTTTTTGGCGATGGTCGTTTGGATTTTTGTTTCAATTTCGGCTAAATGTTGGCGGGCCGAGGCTAAAAATGTTTGTTTTACATTTTCTAACATAGGGGTAAAGATTAAAAAACCGCCTTTTTTGGCGGTTTATGGGCAATTGTATATTTGTAAGTTAGTAAATTGTAGAATCTTATTTTTCATACTAACTAAATAATTATACATGATTATGGTAGCGGTTGTCAAATTTTTGGGTTTTTCCTTCGTAAATATTGACTTTTTGGCCGAAATGTGCTAGTTTGCAAGCAGTAAACACACCTTTGGGGGAAAAAGCCATGTGCAAGAAAAATAACGGCGGCCAGACAGCGCTGAGCTTCCTCGCCGCAGTTACGGCCGAGCAGGGGAAGCTCCTGTCTTCTCGAGAGGAGCTGGCCCGCGAATTGGAAAAGGCCAAGGCGCGAATTGACGAGGTCGCGCAGTTCCGGTTTCGGGTGGAGATGGCGGCTCAGATGTTGGCTTGCGTGCCGCAGGAGGCGATCCTGCCGGCTCTGGCCATGATTCTGGAGATCCGCCAGGAGCCTCAACAGCTCAAGCTGTTTTGAGGCTCGGATGTTCTTTCGACTCGGCGCCCGCGAAAGCGGGCGCCTTCTCATATCTATTCAATTATTTTTTCTTATCTAATCGTGTTGTCTCCAATTTGCCAGCTCGGCAATTTATTGATATTTTGTTTGTATGAAAAACTCCAACAAAAATAATTTACCAGAAAAATTTCTCGCTCGTTGCCAACAAATCTTTGGCAGTTATTGTTATGAAAAAATGAAAAATACTTTTATAGAGCGACCGACTACTTTTCGTGTAAATACCCTCAAAGCCGCCAAAGAAGAAATTTTGACAGTTTTACAGAGAGAAGGTTTTAAAACCAAGAGGATAAATTGGTATGGGGAGGCCTTTATTTTGGAAAATAAAAGACAAAAAGAATTAACCGAACTTACACTTTATCAAGATGGCAAAATTTATCTGCAAAGTTTGGCTAGTATGGTGCCGCCACTGGTGTTGGATGCTAGACCGGGGGAAAAAGTATTGGATCTAACCGCCGCCCCGGGTAGTAAAACTAGCCAAATTGCCGCGATGATGAATAAAACAGGCGAGTTGATAGCCAACGAAATTAATCCGTTGCGTTTTGCCAAGTTGGAGCATAACATGTCTTTACTCGGTGTGTCCGGTGGAGATTTTTTACAATTAAAAAATGAAGATGGGGCAAAATTATGTTTAAATTTTCAAAATTATTTTGACAAAATATTATTAGATGCCCCCTGTGGGGCCGAAGCGAGAATTGTTGCCAAAGATATCCGCACTTATGGTTTTTGGGATGAAAGGAAAATAAAAGATAATGCCTACTTGCAAAGAAAATTATTGTTCTCTGCTTGGTCGGCTTTGAAGCCGGGCGGTACATTGGTTTATTCCACTTGCACTTTTGCGCCGGAGGAAAATGAAGAACAGATTGAACGATTGTTGGAAAAATTTCCGGGCGAAGTAAAAATTGTTAAAGCAGAAATCAGAGGATTAAACACCGCGCCGGCGGTTTTGGATTGGAATAACAAAAGGTACAAAGAGCAGATCAAGGGTTGCTTAAGGATGTTGCCGGATAAAGAGGTGGAAGGATTTTTTGTGGCGAAGTTGGTAAAAGTTTAGTCTTCTTTGCGACGAGCTACTCTCCAATGTAAGATAAACAAAGGTAAAGCTACCACAATCATGGATAAATCTCGAATCATGTTAGATTGGTTGTTGGCGGTGCGCATTTTTTGATTTTCTTCTTCTTGGGCAGCCTCTAGTTTGGCGCATTCTTCAACTGGGAGCGCTTCTATTTTTTTGTCATAAGCTAAAGCCTGTGGATCGCAACCCGGGGTTTTTGATACATAGCTAAAATTATCGGCTTTGGGGAAAACGTAGGTTTTTAACAAAATGCTGATTAAGTCGGAAACGGTAAAAGCCATCATCATTAAAGTGACAAATGATACTAAATAGAAATAGAAATTTTTTAATATTTTGATGCGAGTTTCGGTTTCCATATTTTTATAATTAATTATTTTAAACCAATTTTTGTTTTGATTAAACCTATTTTTTTCTCGGCAATTTCCCTGGCTTTTTTGGCGCCATTGGCTAATATTTCATGTATGTCATTGTCGCTAATAACATTAAATTTATTTTGAAAATCAGTCAAAAATTCGCTGACCACCAGCGCCAAACCCTTTTTGAGATCACCATAGCCTCTGTCGGCGTATTCTTTTTCCAGCTCTTTAATCGGGCGGTTGGCAAAGAGAGAATAGATGGTCAAAAGGTTGGAAATAGCCGGACGATTTTCGTTATATTTAATTTCTGTGCCAGAATCAGTTACGGCCTTCATAATTTTTTTGGCCGCCACTTTGGGGTCGTCCAGTAAAGCGATATAATTCATGGCTGAAGAAGCGGATTTACTCATTTTTTTGGTGGGATCATCCAAGCCCATTATTCGGGCGCCTGCTTTTTTGATGATGGGTTCCGGTACTATAAAAGTTTCGCCATAAAGTTTGTTAAAACGCATGGCTAAGTCACGAGTTAATTCCAAATGCTGTTTTTGATCTTCACCTACCGGCACCACTTGAGTGTCGTAAAGCAAAATATCCGCGGCCATTAATACTGGGTAATCAAACAGACCGACATTAATATTTTCTTCGTGTTGTTTGGATTTGTCTTTAAACTGCGTCATCCTTTCCAGTTCACCCATTTTGGCGATGGAGTTTAATATCCAAGATAATTCAGTGTGTTCTTTGACATCAGATTGTTGGAAAATAATATTTTTGTATGGATCTAGACCTAGAGCTAAATAAGTTTTGGTCATGTTGATGATGTTTTGGCGCAAAGCTTCCGGTTTTTGGTAAACGGTCAAAGCATGTAAATCCACTACACAAAAAATTGATTGATAATCTTTTTGTAATTCTACCCAGTTTTTGATGGCACCCAAGTAGTTTCCTAAATGAATATTATTAGTGGGTTGTACTCCAGAAAAGAGTCGTTGCATATTATGAAAATATTAAAGTTATTTCGGGTGTATTTTAGCCGAATAGTGATGAATTGTAAAATATTGGTTAACGAGGGTGTTTGGTATTTTCCGAGCGGGTTGTGCCGTCAAAACGGCACCCCTGAGGCCTTGGCGGCCGAGGAAAGCGGGGAAATTACCAGGCATGCGATTTTAGTAATGATACTTTCTATTACTTATGATCATTTGACTGCGATAAATTTGTTCCAGAAAAAATATTCTCATCATTTGGTGGGTAAAAGTCATTTTAGAAAAAGATAATTTTAGTTGGGCCAGCTTTAAAATAGATTCATGTAAGCCGAGCGGGCCGCCGATTATAAAAATTAAATTGGTAAAATCCGCAGAATATTTTTTTAGTTCGTTGGCAAATTCCATTGAAGGAAATTGTTTGCCGTGTTCATCCAAACAAATCACATACGCGTCCTTGATTTTTTCCAAACTATTTTTTATTTTTTCCGCTTCTTTTTTTTTGATCGTTTCCGGATTGTCTTTTTCTTCAAAAGATTCTTCGCGCAACTCATGAATTTGCAATTTAACAAAAGCACCGAGCCTTTTTAAATACTCGGCTTCGGCTGCTTGCCAATAGCCCTCTTTTAGTTTTCCCAAAGTTATAATATGGATGGTCATAGTGATTCTATTTTAATCAATTTTTATTAAAATAACAAATAAATTTTTAAATTTCTTGACACATTATAACACTAGAATTGACAATAAGTCAGTTACCGAAAATATGGTGATAGATTTTTTGCGGGATGCTTTATTTAAAGCTGTAGAAAGTATTGAACAAGATGTGTCTAAGGAGAAGAGAGTGGTAGAGGCGGCTAATCAGTTGCGAAGCGATACGTTGAAGATAATCAATGATTTGGCGGCTTTAGAGATTAAAAATAAAAAAGCTGTTTGGTTAAATTAAAAAACCGAGCTTACAAGCTCGGTTTTAAAATATGGTGCCTGAGCCCGGTCCGCCGACTTTGTCGGCGGCCGGGCGCGGGCGGGGGCTAGTACGTGACAGTGCCGGTCATGTCCTGGCAGTTGTAGACAATGATCGCTTCCGACCATTCATCATCCACGTGGCCGTTACCGATCCGGAGACGGGCGCGGATATCCACTACATACGTGTCCGCGCGTGAGTCTGCCTCGATGTGAGGCAGAATGTTCTTGACCTGGACGCGGAGGCTGTCTCCGCACCGCAGACCCTCTCCGGAGAAGACTAGCCACTCTTTGGCCCACAGGGCCTGGACAAGCCGGCCCAGGTTGGGGTTTCCCTGCTTGTAGACGATCTTAGTTGTGGCCATTTTACTTCCTCCCGCCTCGCTAAAGCTCCTTGGTTTCAGCAGTCAACCATTGACCGCTGAAGGGAAGGGGCGAGGCAGGAAGTGTGCCCCCTATGGGTAGGGATTTTGGCGGAGAGGGAGAGTGTCGAAGATGTGGCTAGCCGCGGTTGTCGGTGCCGTGCTTGCGACGGAGGTAGACCGGACGACCGTTGCCCAGGTCGGGCGCAGTGTCGCTCACGGGCAGCGGCGTCGGGCGCATGCCTCGGGGCATCTGTTTTGTCTCCATCGGCTGCCCCACTGGGATTTCAATCTCCGTAGCGGGTCCGACGAGGGCACCATCACCGCCGATCTGAAGCCCTGTTGCGGTTTTGCGGATATGACTCATCGCTGTCCTCCGTTTAATCATCGCTCGTCATGAGCGATTTCCAGGTTAGACACTAGCATGATTTGAAGATTTTTTCAAGGATTGCCCCCATTTCTTTTTTAATTCCAAAAATTTATCTTGCTTGATCGTTTCTCTGGCTTGGCGCATTAGGTCCAACAAAAAGTGAAGGTTGTGGATACTGGCCAAACGTTGGCTGATAGTTTCTTGAGCCGAAAACAGATGGTGTAGATAAGCTCGGGTATAACTTTTACAAGTTGGGCATTGGCAATCCGGATCAATTGGCCCAAAATCTTTTTCAAAAGCGGCATTAGTAATATTGATACGATGTTTATCGTTGACTTTAGGGGAAACAAAAAGCATACCATGGCGGGCTAGACGAGTCGGCGCCACACAATCAAATATGTCTATGCCTTTTTCCACCACAGCCAGTAAATCGGCCGGATCAAGACCAACCCCCATGGTATAACGCGGTTTATCTTCTGGTAAATATGGAGCAATCCAATCCAAAATTTCTCTAGTAGCTTCCATATTGTAACCAATGGATTCGCCACCAACGGCAATTCCATCAAAATTTAATCCGCAAATAAATTCCACGGATTTTTTTCTTAAATCTTCGTGTTTGGCTCCTTGAATAATGCCAAATAAAAATTGTTTGTAGCCATGATGATTGGTATTTTTTAGATGGGCTTCTAGTGATCGTTTGGCCCAGCGATGAGTGCGTTCCATGGCTTCTTCGGCATATTCATACGGGGCGTCATCCGGAGTGCATTCATCAAAAGCCATAATGATATCCGCTCCGATTTTGTGCTCACATTCAATGGCTGATTCCGGAGTAAAACGATGTTTGGAGCCGTCAATATGAGAGCGAAAATCCACCCCGTCTTCATCAATTTTTACTAATTGTCCATTCGGTCCGCCATTTTTTTCTTTTTTTAATTTTTGCAAACCCAAACTAAACACTTGGAAACCGCCAGAGTCGGTAAGGATTGGTTTTGGCCAATTCATAAATTTGTGTATCCCGCCGGTTTGGGCAATTACATCTTCCCCCGGGCGAAGATGTAGATGATAATTATTTCCCAAGATAATTTGAGCGTTGATGTCATGTAGATCCGAAGAATCCAGAGTTTTAACCGTGGCTTGAGTGCCGACCGGCATAAAAATCGGGGTTTCAATGTCACCGTGATCGGTATGAATAATGCCGGTGCGGGCGCGACAATTTTTATCTTGGTGAGTTGTTTGGAAAAATGTCATACTGTATAAAATTTGGCCTTAACATACCACATTTTTTTATTTTTGGCAATGACTATTATAATAAAAACCCCGCTCATCTTCTGCCAATTCCGCTAGGTGGTCAATTCTTTTTTAATCAAGATTTGCTGTTGCTTCAATAGTAAAAAAATAGTATGATAAATCGGCTTCATAAATAATTAGCAATATTTTATGATTAATATAAAAACATTGGTGTTTTTAACTCCTGAAGAAATCAAGAAGGAATTTAAGGTTCCTTTGTCTAAGGAAGAAATAAAATTTTTAGGCGATGCCATTTGTAGTTCTGATTGGGACCCGGGTTTGAAAGGCTATATGACCACACTAAATAAAAAACATCAAAGCGAAGTGATAAGGATTTTATTGGAAGCATATTCGCCAGCCGATGAAGTATCTAAAAAATTAATTGTTGACAGTGCTGTTACGGCGGTTGAAGGTTACTGGACAGATTTTGAAGATTTTACCGATGTATTAGTAGAAAATATAAATAGTGAAGCAGCCTTTTTAATTTTAAGTAGGTTGGTTAAAAACTGTTCTTTTTGTGCGAGTTTCTTAACATCTATGGAATATAAGAAAGTAAACAATCAGCAGAGCGTGGATCTGATCAGACAAGCGATAGAAAAAAATAATTTTATTGATGCCCCTGATGTTTTACAGTCTTGCCTGCCGGAGTGTAAAAAACTATTAAGTCGGTATGATTGATTTTTTCCAAGAATTAAACCCCGAACAGCTGGACGTTGTCTTTAATGGTGATGGCCCTTGTTTAGTTTTGGCTGGTGCTGGGAGTGGTAAGACTCGAGTGATTACTTATCGAGTGGCTTATCTTTTGGAGCAAAGCGTGGCTCCGGAAAATATTTTATTGGTTACTTTTACCAATAAAGCCGCGGCGGAAATGACCGCCAGAATGCAGAAAATAACCGGCGTGGAGAAAAAATTGCCTTGGGCTGGTACCTTTCATCATATTGCCTATAAGATTTTGCGTTTTCACGCGCCGCTTTTGGGCTACGCTCAAAATTTTACGATTTTAGATACCGACGATAGCGAGGCGCTTTTAAAATTGAGCCTTAAAAAATATAAAATTGAAGGCACGAAAAAATTTCCGTCTGCGTCGGTAGTGCATAATATTATAAGTTACGCTCGTAATGCCCAATTAACAATCGATGAGGTGTTGGAAATAAAATATCCGGGGATGGAACAATTTTCTAAAGAGATAAAATCCATTGCCGATGAATATACTCAAAAGAAAAAAGAGGCTAATACTATGGATTTTGATGATCTACTGGTGAATTTTTTATTATTATTAAATCACCCGGACACTTGTCGAGTTTATGCTCAAAAATTTCAATATGTTTTGGTGGATGAATACCAAGATACCAATAAAATTCAAGCGGCGATTGTAGATCGGCTGGCTAGCATCCATAAAAATGTTTTAGTGGTGGGGGACGACGCGCAAAGTATTTATTCTTTTCGCGCGGCAGACATTCAAAATATTTTATCGTTTGAAAAAAAATATGCGAACGCTAAAATTTTTCGTTTGGAAACTAATTATCGTTCCAGTCAAGAAATTTTGGATTTGGCCAACAATGTTATTGCCAACAATACTAAGCAATTTAAGAAAAGTTTAAAAACACTCCTCAGTTCTGGTGTGCGTCCAGAGCTACATCCGCGAATGGACCAATTTTCCGAAGCGGAATTTATTACCGAACGCATTCAAAATTTATTGGATGATGGCGTACCGGCCAAAGAAGTTTCTGTCTTATTTCGCGCCGCTCATCATTCGCAAATGCTGGAAATGCAATTAATGCGAGCGGGAATTTCCTATGATTACCGTGGCGGCCTAAGATTTTTTGAACGCGGGCATGTCAAGGACATATTAGCGTATTTAAAAATTATAAATAATTTGGCTGACACGGCTTCGTGGCTTCGAGTGCTTACCCATGAAGAGGGGATCGGCCCGGTGGCGGCGCAAAAATTGATAGAAAAAATTCGGGCTGTAGAGAATATTGAAGAGGTGGAGAAAACCGGCTGGCAGATTTTGGGAGAAAAAGCCAAAGCCGGTTGGAATAATTTTGTAAATATTTGGAAGGGGCTGATTGGCGCGCCCAAAAATAATCCAGCGGAGACGGTTCGAGCGGTGCTGAATTCTTCTTATATAGAATATTTGGAAAGCGAGTATCCGGATTTTAAAGAACGTAAAGCGGATTTGGAACAGTTGGCGATTTTTGCCGAGCAGTATGATAATTTGGAACAATTTTTGGCCGAAGCGACCTTGCAGGAGTCGTTTAGTTTGCGTGGTTCCAATCGTCAAAAAATTACGACGAAAGAAGATAAAATAATTTTGTCTACTATTCATCAGGCTAAAGGCTTGGAATGGGAGGCGGTATTTTTATTGAATTTATCTAGTGGCGGATTTCCGAATGACCGAGCGATGCGTGAACCGGATGGTTTGGAAGAAGAGCGTCGTTTATTTTATGTAGCCATCACTCGGGCCAAGAGAAAATTGGTATTAACTTATCCGATGGCTTCGGGGGGAGCCGGAGATTTTTTGTCCGGCCCTAGTTTATTTTTATCGGAAATTTCCGATGGCTTATTAGATGACAAATCTTTGCTAAATTATAATACAACGGTGTTGGATGATGATGAGGCTGATGTGCATTATATCCCTGAGGATCGTCCGGTAAGGATAAAACCGGGTAGTTTTTTGAGGAGTTTAGATGATTTATAAATATGAAAAAACCCGTAGTATTAATTGTGTTGGATGGCTGGGGGTACCGTGAAGAAAAAGAATTTAACCCTATCGCGAATGCTCATCTTCCTTGTTTTAATAATTTGTGGAATAAATATCCGCATAGTCTTTTGGAAGCAAGCGGATCGGCTGTAGGTTTATCGGAAGGCCAGATGGGTAATTCGGAAGTGGGACATATGACTATTGGCGCCGGTCGAATTTTGGATACCGATTTAGTGCGTATCTCAAAGTTCGCCGAAAGAGAAGACTTTGAAAAAGTGGAAGCTTTCCAAAAATTATTTCAACACATTAAACAATATAATTCGGTTTTGCATGTGGAAGGTTTAATTGGACCGGGCGGAGTGCATAGCCATAGCGATCATTTGTTTGCTTTTTTGCGCGCGGCAAAAAAATGTGGAATTAAAAAAATTGCTGTCCATGCTTTTTTGGACGGGCGCGACACTCCACCGCAGAGTGCTATTAAACATTTGCAAGAAGTAGAGAAAGTAATCGGTGAATTGGGGATTGGTTTTATTGCCACTGTTACTGGTCGATTTTATGCTATGGATCGCGACAAGAATTGGGACAGAATAGCCAAAGCCGAACAAGCGATTTTTTATGGCATAGGCCACGAATCGGTCGTAAAACCGTCTGAGCTGATGACCCAATTGTATAAACAGGGAATAGTAGATGAGCATGTGGAGCCGGTTGTGTTTTTAGAAGAATCAGGAAAACCAATTACCGTGCAAAAAAATGACGGAGTGATGTTTTTTAATTTTCGTTCCGACCGCGCTAAACAAATAAGCAAGAAAATTTTAGCCAAAAAAAATGATTTGAATCTTTGCTTTGTGACCATGACCGAGTATGAAAAGGATTTGGGATCGTTGGTGGCTTTTCCTCCGGAGCGTATGGAAACTACTTTGGCTGCGGAGATATCCGGAGCGGGTTTGACCCAAGCCCACATTGCTGAAACGGAAAAATTTGCGCATGCTACATTTTTTTGAATTGCGGTCGAGAAAATCCGCATTTGGGAGAAGAGTTTGTCTTGATAGATAGCCGTAAAGATATTAAAACCCACGATGAAGCGCCAGAGATGCGGGCCGCGGAAATTGCTGACAAAGCTATAGAAAAAATAAACAACGGAGTGGATTTTATTTTTATAAATTTCGCTAATCCGGATATGGTGGGTCACACGGCGAATCATGAGGCGATTATAAAAGCAATAGAAGCTGTAGATAAAGCGTTGGATAAAGTGCTTAAGGTTTTGGAGAAGATTGGTGGTGTGGCGATTATTACCGCCGATCATGGCAACGCCGAATTTTCTTTTGATAAATTTACTCAAACTAAACATACAGCTCACACGACCAATCCGGTGCCGGTGATCGGGTTTGGGTTTGATAGGGATTTGCGGCCCGGCTCTTTGCGAGATGTAGCACCAACCATCTTAGAAATTTTTAATTTAGACGAGCCCAAAACAATGACGGGAAAAAGTTTGTTTGATTGACATGGTTCCTCTAAAAACGATATACTACATAATAAAAATAAAAAAAGTTTAAGGAAAAAATTTATGGAAAAATGGTTCAAATATTTAAAATCATTAGGACTTACAGATAGTGAAGCCAAAGTTTATTTAGCGGTATTAAAATCCGGTCCGCAACCAGTGCAAAAGATAGCGGCTGAGGTTGGTTTTTCGCGTGTAACGGTGTATGAAGCAATTGAGTCTTTGGCGGGAAAGAGTTTGATGACGTCGGTTGAAAAAGGCAAAAAACAATATTTTGCCGCCGAACCTCCGGAAAGAATATTGTCTCTCGCAGAGAATAAAATGAACGCGATGAAGACAGCGATCGCGGAAATGAAAAGTGGCTTGAATGAATTGAAACTGGTGCAAAGCGGGGATAAGCCGATTGTAAAAATGTTTGAAGGTGAAGAAGCTTTAATGTCCGTTTTCCAAGAGTTGGTAGAAGGTAAAAGCACAGAAAAAATTGATGAATTATGTGAATTCGCCAATATTAGTGCGATAAGCCGAGCTTATTCTTTAGAACAGTTGGATTTTTTACACAAAAAAATATTAGAAAATAAAATTAAAAGAAGGTTGATTTACCTTAGGGAACTTCCTAGGCAGGAAAGACCTCTAGACCCAGCTAAACAAGTTAAATATTTAAAACCGAGCGATATGGATCCTTTTTATGGGGATGTGATTATTTATGGAAACAAAGTGTGGCTTGCTTCTTTCAAAGGCAAACATGTTACAGTAGTTATAGATAGTGAGGAAATTAAAAATACTTTTCAAGCGTGGTTTGATTTGTTGTGGAAAAAATTATAAGAAGCGTTTATAAATAGAGACGCCCGGGACGATTGCTCGTCCCGGGCGTTTTTTGGCAGGTTGCCTTTTTTGGCCACACCCCAACTTGTGTTGTGCGGCCGGTGGGTTGTGCTACTTGAGCTCGCCCATCGCCTCCTCCTCCTTCTATGGAGGCGGATGTGGGTTCGACAGCTTTTGTCGGGGGGTTACCGCAATAATTGGGCGGAAGGGTGACGGCGCACCGTGGAATGGTGGCCGTCAAACCCTTCGGGTTCGCCCGATCAGTCACCCATTTTTCCCTCCTTGGGTTTGGGTTTGTGATCTCTGCGGTTTTTTCCCCTGACATGGCTTGTCCTCCCTCGCTTCCTCCTCCGGTTAAAGACACCGGAAAAAGTTCCTGCCTCCTTTCCACTGTTTAGGCGTGGACCCTGTTGTACCTGCGGGGTTGGATCGGGATAGCCGATCGAGTCCGCAAGGTGTTGAATTTGCAACCACAGATAGTAGTACATTTTTAAAGTTTTGTCAAGTCTTTACTTGACAAACAATATTTACGAAGAAATTTATCTTTAAAAATTTGTTAACTTTAGGGAATAAAAGAGCGCGTAAAATTAAGTTAGTATGGTCAATATCTTACTTTATATATATTAAATTTTGGCTTATTTTAAATAAAAATTGGAATACTGTGGATAAATTGTATACCAAACACTTGACAAATATTTTAACCCGTGTTATAAATTGTTTTGTTAATAGTAAATTAAAACCTTTACAAAAACTAAAATTAATTTGGGC
>CAZEYR010000005.1:1751-3490 GCA_964516735.1 uncultured Gammaproteobacteria bacterium | reverse complement strand
GGGGATAAAACACCCAGCCTCAACACTTAAGCAATGAATGAGTTGAGGGTCAAAAGGTCTGGTGGGCATGCGGATGAAATAAGCCGTAATAACCACCATCAATCGAGGAGGCTACACCGGGAATTAGCTCGGTGCCAAATCGGTTGTAAATCGGCGCCTAAGGACGCCAGCCGCGGAGAAATTCGCGACAAAGTTCCTCCGCACAGCGGAATTAAGGAACACCGACGGACTGAGTAGACAGCTGGAGTCTCAAATGTCGAACAAGACTATCGCCCAGTGCCTCCGCGTCGTGAAGTCCCTGAAGGGCCGTGTGGCCGAGCTCAGCGCTCGTGCCGTGAGCGTCGCCCGTTGGGAGGAGGGCAAGGCGCCGGCGTTCCGGTACGAGGACGTGGTCGCCGACCTGCAGAAGGCGCGTGAGGAGATGGTCCGGCTGGAGGCCGGCATCGCCCGCGCCAACGCGGTGACGGCCATCGAGTGCAAGGGGTGCAAGCTGTGGCTGGCCGAGGCGATCCGGCGGCTGCAGGAGCTCAAGGGTGAGATCGTCTGGACCGAACGTCTGCCCGTCGGTCCCGCTGAGGAGGAGCGGGATGACTACGACTACGACGAGGCGACGGGCCGCAACGTGCGGCGCCGCCAGGTGAAGAAGTTTCTGGTGGCCGTGTCCGAGCCGGAGCGGGTGGCCCGGGTGGAGAAGCTGCGCGCTGAGTTCCAGGAGCTCAACGACGCGGTGGAGACCGCCAATCACCGGATTGTGGTCGATCTCGACCCTCCGGCCTAGCAGTTTGGGGCAACGTGGCGGCGTGTCAGGCGAGGGAAGGAAAGGGAACTCTGTCGTCGCTATTATAGATAAACGCTTCGGCGTTTGATCTAGAGAGCGGCGGCTAAGTTGTACTCCCGAAAGGGAGTGCATGACAAAGATAACGACATCGGCAACGCGGACAGCGGTCAGGGCTGAGCGGTTAGACCGTGAGCCTTAAACCCTAAGCCGTAAGCACGAAGTCTTTAGCACTTGTCGTCCCAATCCAGAACTTTCTTGGCACGCCGCCATGACCCCGCCTCAGCAGTCGGTCTAACCCGCCGACAGTGGGTGAATCCTAGGGCAAAGATAAAAATCAATTTTCGTTCCCGTAGCCCAAGGAGAATCCCATGGCTCGCCAGAATGGCCGTCAGGCCAACGGTTCGCAGTGTTCCTGCTCTTTCTGCCGAATGATCATCCCTCGTCGGGATCTGACCTCGGTTCAGAAGGCGGACATCCTGAAGCAGGTCGCGAATGGGCGCTGGAGCGCGTCCGTGTCCCCGGAAGGGACGCCGGTGAATATCCCGGCCGATCTGCTGAAGGCGCTGCGCGCCAAGGCCCCCGCCGCTTAGCCAGCGGCTAGAGCTCTTCGGAGCTGACAGAGTAAGTTTTTTGTCACCGTTCTTTAGTAAAAGAATGGCGAGCCCGGGAAAGCAGTGTCCTAGGTTAGTCAAAACCTTAAAATTGACACTTTGACCCCGCTTCAATCTGTACTGAGTAGCTGTGGATACACGTCCACGGAGACCAGAGGGTTGTTCGGGGGTGACAGGGAGGTGCTCTGGCTTTGCGCCACCACCTCTCTACTTGAAAGCTGAATATTTTTCATTTTTCAAGTGGATATGACCTGTTCACCGGTCCAAACCCAAGACCTAAAATTGGATGATGTAATACTCTGGGGAAGCTCCAGGGCGCGATGCGGAATCGCGGTCAAATTCCGAGCTGT
>CAZEYR010000005.1:0-1651 GCA_964516735.1 uncultured Gammaproteobacteria bacterium | reverse complement strand
GAGACTATGCAGCGCGATACGGATATCGCGGATCGCTGGGCGCATGTCCGCCGCTGTCCGGTCTGTCTGTCCACCAACCGCCGTTCCGTCGACGTCCGCTTCTGCCGCCACTGCGGCAAGAAGATCTTCAAGAAGGATGTCGATCCAGCCAGCTTCAAGACCATCTCGGTCTGCGACACTTGTCGCAGTTGAGTGGTCTCCTGCCAAGCATCTCTCATCATGGGTGGATTTTCTCCACCCATCCCCAATTTTGTTCCGAAAGCATTCGGGGCAGTGAGGGGTTGCATAAAATCACTACTTCGTTCAAGGCTGATATTTCAGTCTTTTTTTGTGACTGTAAAGGATTTTGTTGGCTAGGTATTGACAAAACTAGCTTCTTAAACTATACTGTCCGCAGAACGTCGACTGAATATAAATCTCGTGGCTGAGCATTTTCGTTCAGTTTTTTGTTTATTAAAAACTAAAACATTTTTATTCATTTATATACGTTATGCCTACTATAAATCAGATAGTTCGCAAGGGACGCAAGAGCAAGGTTCACAAAAGCAAAGTCCCGGCTCTGCAGTTCACTATTGATAATTTACATCGCCGCAAGACTTACTTCCGCAAAGGCACTTCTTTTAAGCGCGGTGTTTGTACCAAGGTTTATACTACTACTCCAAAAAAACCAAACTCTGCTTTGCGTAAAGTAGCCAAAGTTCGTTTGAGCAATGGTATGGAAGTAATCGCCTACATCCCAGGTGAAGGCCACAATTTACAAGAACACTCTATCGTATTAATTCGCGGCGGTCGTGTAAAAGACTTGCCGGGTGTACGTTATCATATCGTTCGTGGCGTATTTGATACTCAAGGTGTAGAAAATCGTCGTCGTGGTCGTAGCTTATACGGCAACAAGAGACCAAAGGCCGCTAAGAAATAATTTATAGCTAATAATCATACTAATATATGCGTGGAAAAAAAGCAGTTAGACGAACAATAAAACCGGATCCAAAATATGGTAATGTGGTTTTAGCTAAATTCATCAACAATTTGATGATGCATGGCAAAAAGACCACTGCTCAAAATGTTGTTTACGGCGCTTTTGAAAAGATGGCTGAAATGACCAAAAAAGATCCAATAAAAGTTTTTGAAGAGGCGATTAAGACTGTTCAACCCCAAGTTGAAGTTCGCTCTCGTCGCGTGGGTGGTGCCAACTATCAGGTACCAATGCCGGTACGCGGAGAAAGACAAGACGCTTTGACTTTTCGCTGGATTATCGAAGCCGCTCGCGCCAAAAAAGGGCAACCAATGGCGGAAAAATTAGCCACTGTTTTAGTGGATGCTTCTCAAGGTTTGGGCGATGCTATCAGAAAACGCGATGATGTGCACAGAATGGCTGAAGCCAACAAAGCTTTTGCTCACTTCGCCAGATTCGCTAAATAATTTTAGCGCTCGTTTAAGTTTAAAAATAATTTAAAAATTAAAAAATATGCCCCGTGAATTTTCATTGGACAAAACAAGAAATATAGGCATTGCCGCACATATTGATGCTGGCAAGACTACTACCACCGAGCGCGTATTGTTTTTCACTGGTAAAAAATACAAAATCGGCGAAGTGCATGAAGGTGCTGCTGAAATGGATTGGATGGAACAGGAAAAAGAACGCGGTATC
>CAZEYR010000004.1:0-44030 GCA_964516735.1 uncultured Gammaproteobacteria bacterium | reverse complement strand
CGGGAGTTCTGTGAATTCCCGTATGCTGGCGCCACCCTCGGGTGGTGTGACTGGGACACCGATGGCGATCGGATCGGGGACTGGTCGGATAACTGCTGGAAGGTGCCCAACGCCGACCAGCTTGACTCCGATCAGGACGGCGTGGGGGACGTCTGTGAGCCCCCGTTCGTTTGCGCCGATGGCGCCCACTCTTGCTCCAACAACCAGTTCTTGGTTTGCTGGGACAATGATTGGTGGGTGGAGGTGTCCTGCACCGTCGCCCAGACCTGCGACTCGGTCGCAGGTTGCGTCAACAATCCCGTTGACCCGGTCGCTCAGTGCGACTGGTCGGCACAGAACGACTCTGTCTGCTGCGAAGCGGGCGGGGCCGCCTGTGTGGTTGACGGTTGGGTCGGCATCCCGACCCCCGACGCGGATAATAGCCCACTCCAGGGCTGGACGATTCAGCCTGGAGCGTGCATCACCCCCACGTCCGGCCCGGCGAACACCTCGGTTTGCTCCGTGACCCAGCGGTCCGGAGGTCGACTCGTCGGCGCCTGCGACCTGCGGGCGGGTGGCGTGGGCATCGCCCACGACCATCTCTGCAAGTGACCACACGCGGCAGGTAACTCATCCTGTCGTTAGCCTCCAAGCGGGGCAAAAAATGAGAAAGTTACCACTTGCGCCCCTCCAAAGGCGTCAGTGATACAAATAGAAGCAGGGGGCTCCAAACCCCCTGCACTCAATACAGTTCATAATTTACATTGTGGCCTGTTAGAGAAAATTTCACATAAAGCTAGTAGAATCTCTCTCTTTTCCCATTCTTTGGAAAGGGAAAATTGCTACTGGCTTTAGCTGAAAACAAAAAACCAGAGTCTATATGACCCTGGTTTTTTGTTATTATATTATTCGTTTTGTGCACTCCACAAACCCCACATTGCCCACAACCACCAGATGGTCGGTGTGTGGTGAAGCATATTGTCTGAAGCGCTTAGTATTAAATATACGATGATACTTAAGATAAACACCAAATTTTTCCAATGATTTTTTATACCAAAGTTTATTTGTTTAATTAATAATCCAACAAAAAGGCTTAGAAATAACACTAGCCCAATTATTCCGCTTTCAAAACCGACTTTTAGATAATCATTGTGGGCTTCTGAAGTGTTATCCCACAGATTGCTAATTGCTTTGTTGTCTTCCCAAACTTGGGCAAATGTCCCGTAGCCATAGCCAATCAGCGGATGTCGCCAAAATAACGGTAAAACTTTATCGGCCAGATCGGCGCGCCATTTTATACTGTCCACATCTTCATTGCGCTTGGTCAGACGGGAAATTATTTGATAATGTTGTAAATCGTAATTATAATCATGGATCAGCCAACTATTAAAAGGAAAAAATAATCCGTATAAGACACCGGCGCTAATTGCCAATTGGAAAAATAATTTTTTTTGATAGAAAAATAACAAACCGGAAATTAAAAAAGCTAACCCGATCCAAGCAATACGTGTGTAGGTGAGAGCAATAATAATGGATAAAAATCCCAACGACCAACCAATCTTTTTTTCTTTGGTAACTAATAATTTTTCTGACAATGTCATGAATAGTAGCAGTGCAAAAGTGGCCAATATGTTAGGGTGGGCAAAGGTGCCATAAAGGCGATTGCCGATTTCATCAATCCGCATGCCGGTCTGGGTAAAAAATTGATAAACCGCTAGTCCGAGCGGTGCAACCGCCGCTATCCAAAAAGCCAGTAATAATTGCTGCGGAAATTTTGCGGTGTTTTTTTTATATAAAATATAACTAATACCAAATAGAGCAAAGAGGTTAGCCGCCTTGAGAGTTTCTTGGATAGTGGATGACAAGTCATAGCTCCACCCTAAAGAGCAGGTGATCCAAACTAGGAAAGGCAACCATAGCCAGCATAAAGGCAGGCGAGCGAGATAATTTCTATTTTGATAGAAAAACATTAAAGACCAGCCGAGTAAGAGTATAGAAATACCGGCGTTAATGTTGATGTTGAGACCTTGGAAAGTAATCAAATTATAATCTCGCCAATAATCCAAAGTTGGGCGTAAAGTCAATAAAATTATTACGGCATAATCGCCAAACATTTTTTGGGCGAGGATAAAAGCGATTAGAACTACGGCTGCCAAATCTAAACTGGAGTAGGGATTAATAATAGAAAACAAAACCAAGCCGACCACCAGCAAAAAAGAAAACGACGGACGAATTTTTGGCATATTTTATGAATTTATTAGCTTGATTATACCATATAAGTGGGATATAATAAAGTAATAAAATATTTTTATGAAAACATCATTACCGATAGATTGTGTTTTAGCGCTTACTTATAATTGCAATTCTCGCTGTACCATGTGTGATATTTGGAAAATAAAGAATTCTCCAGAAATTAGTTTGGCGGAGTTAGAAAAATTGCCGAGTAGTTTGCGCGATATTAATTTGTCTGGTGGTGAGCCATTTTTGCGCCGTGATTTGCCGGAAGTGGTGAAAGTTTTGGAAAAAACTTGTCCGCAAGCTCGGATGGTAATTTCTTCCAACGGTTTTGCGACCGAATTGGTAGTAGGGCAGATGAAACAGATTTTAAAAATTAAGCCAGATATCGGGGTGGCGATTTCAATTGATGGATTAGGTGAAACGCATGATGAATTGCGGGGTATTCCGGGTGGTTTTGAAAAAGCCATTCAGACGGTGCGAGAGTTAAAGAAGTTAGGCATGACTAATTTGCGGTTGGGTTTTACAGTGATGAATAAAAATACTGCCCAAATGTCCAAAGTTTACGATTTATCTCGGAAATTGGGCGTGCAATTTACTCATAGTTTTGCCCAAAGTTCGGAAATTTATTTTGGTGGCAAGCAAAATTTAGACAACAGTCCGCGTCGAGATTTGCTTAACAAAGAATATAATTATTTGATAAAAGAAGAATTAAAAAGCTGGGATGTTAAAAAATGGTTGCGCGCTTATTTTTCTTTTGGCATGTATAAATTTATTACTGGCCAAGAGCAAATTTTATCTAATGCTCCAGCGCGTGATTTCTTTTTTGTGGATCCGAGCGGAGTGATTTATCCATCCGTCGTACATAATGTAATTTTGGGCCAGATGAAAGAGATAAAAGATTTTAAGGCTTTTTGGCAAAGTGAAGATATGGAAGAAAAAAGAAAACAAGTAGATGATTTGCAAGTGCCGGTATGGATGATTTGTACGACGCGGTCGGCTATTAAAAAACATCCGTTTAGGGTAGGGTGGTGGATCTTAAAAAACAAATTATGGTCCGCGGATTTAAAAAAATTGTTAGTTTAATTTTTGTTGTCGGTTTATTTTTTATAGGAGTGTCGCCCGTGTGCGCCGCTCCTCTTTTGGCTAATTATTATTTGGGGACCATATCATTAGACTCTGGTGAAGTGGCTAAAATGGCCAAAAACGATGTATTAATTTTGAGCCCAGAGCAGGCGATTGTGCGCCGTGCTCAAATTGATGAAATTAAAAAACAAAATCCAGATATAATTTTATTGGCTTATTTGCCAAGTGAAAGTATAAATAAGGATTGGCAAAAATATCCGGCCAATACGCTTTTTAAAAGTTTTAAGATGCAAGACGGTTGGTATTTGCGCAGCAGCGGCGGCCAAAAAATTTCTAATTGGAGTGGGCTGACTAGCGCGGATATGAGCCGTGGCTGGTCGGATTATTTAATTAGTTTTGCCAAGGATCAGGTGCTGAGTCAGGGGATTTGGGACGGTATTTTTTGGGATATGGTATATGACGGGGCGAGTTGGATGAATGGCGGTGATGTGGACTTAAATAGCGATGGGGCGCGAGATAATAGCGGTGAATTAGACGCGGAATGGATGCGGCGAGTAGAATATTTATTGCGCGCCAGTCAAGATCGGTTGGGGGTAAAATATATTTTAATCAATGGCACTTCGCGTAGCGATCTGCAAGATTTGGTGAATGGTCGCATGTACGAAAATTTCCCCACCCCTTGGGAGGCGGGCGGTTCGTGGAGCGGTATTATGAATGGCCTGATTAGAAATCAAAAGCAAAATGCTCAACCGCAATTGTATGTGTTTAATGCCAATACGAACAATACTGGCCAGCAAAATGATTATAAAACGATGCGGTTTGGCCTGACGAGTGCCCTCATGATGGATAATGTCTATTTTAGTTTTGATTATGGTACGGAAAATCATGCCCAAAATTGGCAGTATGATGAATATGGCGTGAATTTAGGCGAGCCGACCGGCGAGGCGGTGTCTAAAAATAATTCGGCCAAATTTTCTGAAGATGTTTGGCGAAGAGATTACAGCCGGGGAGTGGCTTTAGTCAATCCGACCGAGCAGTCGCAAGAGGTGGATTTGGGCGGCGATTTTGAAAAAATCATCGGCCAACAAGATCCTGTGGTAAACACCGGAGAAATTACCAATAAAGTAGTGGTGGCAGCCAAAGATGGTTTAATTTTATTAAAAACTTATCAGACAATCCAAAGCGTGGTGTTTGGCAATGGAGATTTCCTACGTTTTTTTGATTTTTTGGGCCGTCGCGCCCGCAATGGTTTTTTTGCCTATGAGGAAGGCGTGGCCGGTGGGGTAAAAATTTATCATGGTGATTTAAATGGCGATGGCGCACTAGAAAAAATTATGGCGGATGGCGCTCGTTTGAAAATCTTTAATGCCAGTGGTGATTATTGGTTTGATGATTACCCCTTTGGCGCTAATATTAAAGGCGATCTATCAGTGGCGGTAGGGAAATTATATGGCGGAACGCAAGATCAAATTGTCGTGGCGGCTTCGGGTAAAAATAATATTGTTTTATATAATTATCATGGCGGAGTGATCAAAGAAGATTTTTATCCAATGGGTAAAAAGTATAATGGCAGTTTGGCGGTGGCGATTGGCCGGGTGACAGCCGGCTCGGCCGGTGATTTAGTCGTTGGGGTCGGACAAAAAGTGCCGGCCGAGATTTTGGTTTTTGATAAAGATTTAGCTAATATTAAAAAAAGATTTTACCCGTATGGAAAAGGAGTAAAAAATGCTTTGGCAATAGCGGTGGGTGATACGACCGGTAATGGTTTGGATGAAATTATTACTTTGCCTTTAAATAATAAAAAACCCGCGGTTCGGGTTTTTAGTGGAACAGGAAAAAAAATATCCGAGTTTACTTTTAGTTCAAGTTTTACCGGGCAAACTTTTAATTTGGGGGCGGTGGATGTCACCTATGATGGCAAAAAAGAAATTATGGTGAGCAGCCGCTGAACCGGCGGCGTCAATATTATCAATTATTCTCCGGTTATCAAGCAGACAATCGAGCCAGAAAAATTTTGGCCTGATTTTTCGGCTAATTTTAATCCCGCGACAGACAAAGCGCTATTTGGCGAAATATCTATTTGTTCGGCGTCTTTGGTTTGTTTAATCGCTTCTAAGATATCCGAATCGGTTGCTACCCAAGCTCCGCCACGGCTGGTTTGAATAATTTTGGCGATTTCATTTTGACGGTGGGCGATTTTATCCACGATAGCATTGGCCAAAGATTTCTCGGTTGGCGCGATTTCGGATAAATTATTTTTGTCGCCGTAGTCGGCTGCGGATTTTACCAATGGGTAGCAAGCGGTAGTTTGGACAATATGAATTTGCGGTTGGATTTTTAATTTAGCAAAACCCATCCACAAACCTTGGGCGGTGGTGCCGGAAGAGGTGGGGATAAATACCGCTGATAAATTTTTAATTTCGGCTAATTCTTCGGCTAATTCTTCGTAGCCAAGCAAAGCTAGGTCATCGGTGGATTGCCGTAAATTTTTGGCTGTGCCGTTTTTGTCCAAAGTAAAGGCGCTCTGTTTAGGGTTGTTTACTTTTTCTAAAATAATTTGCCCGTTGGTTAATTTTTTTAGCCTAGCTAATTTATTTTCAGTAATTTTTTCTCCCACAAAAATT
The DNA here is from genome assembly GCA_964516735.1 of uncultured Gammaproteobacteria bacterium. GTDB lineage: Bacteria > Patescibacteriota > Patescibacteriia > Magasanikbacterales > GWA2-37-8 > JAHJCN01. Next base: position 38,106 of record CAZEYR010000004.1, on the reverse strand, counting down.
TTTAAGCGGATTTTTTCTTGGCTATTTTTGTTGTGTTTAGAAATGTATTTGGCGGCGGCCAAAGCAGCGTTGCCAGAAGAGGAAATCACAAAGTCAGTCATACCTTGGCCGAGGAAGCGGTCGATCATGAAGGGGATTGAACGTCCTTTGTGCGAGCCGTATTCATGCAAATCTTCACGCTTAAGATAGAGATCGGCGGTGAGGCCCAAGGCGCGTTTTAATTGGTCGGCTTTGTGTAAAGGAGTTGACATATTTGCTTTTAGGAAAAATTTTCAGTATAATTGGCTAGTAGTAATTTTTAATTTTTTACTATGAAACTTATCTGTCCAGAATGTAAAAACGAAGTAGATCTATCTCGTTATCCTAATTTAAATGTAGATCAGGTGATAGAATGCAACCATTGCGGTGTCACTTTGGTGATTACCGAAATCGGCGATGAGGAAATTAGGGCTGAGGTAGTGGACGAGGGGAAATAATCGCCTCAATCATTCCACGGAAGCTGTGACTACCCAAAAACACGACGGCATCGCCCGGACGTGTTTTTTCTTTTATAAAATTTGTTAAATCCGCATCGTTGTCAAAATATTTTACTTGGGCGTGGGTGCGAGAGATTATATCGGATAATTCCGGTCCTTCGATTATTTTTTCTCCCGGTTTGGTTTTTAATTTTGTGAGACGAGGAATAATAATTGTGTCGGCCGCGGCAAAAGCGTAATCATATTGTGGGGCGGCGGTCGGTTGACGATTGCCGGTGTTTGGTTCAAACACGGCGTATATTTTTCCGTCGTAAATATTTTTTAATGTTTCTAATACAGACTTGGCTTTAACCGGGGAATGGGCAATATCGTCAAAAACATCTGTGCTGTTAATTTTTCCTCTTTTTTCCAAGCGGCGTTTGATTCCTTTAAAGTTTTGCAAAGCGGAAATAATTTTTTCGGTTGGTATGCCGATTTCTTTGGCCATGGCGAACGCCCCGCAGATATTGTCAGCCATAAATTCGCCGATAATCGGCACGGAAATTTTATAGGTATCGCCAGAATGAACGATTTCAAAAGATAAATTATTTTTATCTTGTTTGATATTTTGATAGATATAGTCGCCAGATTTTTGACCATAGCGCACAATCTTTAAATTTTTATCCGCATGTGACAAAGTTTTGTCGGTGATTTTTTCTGAGGCGACAATTAGGCCGGCGGTTGGAATCATGGCCACCAATTTGTCAAAAGCGAAAAAATAATCGGCTTCCGTTGGATAAATGTCGGCGTGATCCCATTGCACCGCGGTCAAAAGCAGGTGAGTGGGCCTGTAAGAAAAAAACTTGGCGCGATTATCCCAGCGAGCGGTTTTGTATTCGTCGCCCTCGAGCACGCTCCACTTTGATCCAATCGGGTCATCGGCGCTTTCTGGTAAATTAAGACTCAAACCGCCAAACATATAGGCTGGAGCTAATCCGCTAGACTGTAAAATCCAAGTCAAAAGCACAGTAGATGAAGTTTTGCCAAAAGTGCCAGCGCAAACAATAGAATTCTCTTTAACTAGATTTTGGGTGATCAATTCTGGATAAGAAACATAAGGCAATTTATTTTCTTGCACATATTTCCACTCGGGGTTTTCCGTACCGGCCACATTACCCACCACTACCAAATCCGGGCGACCCATTTTTTCTGGATGCCAGCCCGGGTAATATTCCACTTGGTGTTTTTGGAGGTGTGTAGAAACCGGCGGATAAAATCCGACGTCCGATCCGGTTACTTTCCAACCTTTCTTTTTCCAGAGTACAGCCAACGCGCTCATTCCCACGCCGCAGATGCCGATAAAGTGTATGTGTTTCATAACTATTTTTTTAAAGTATCTTTCAACTTATCCCAATCTTCACTCCAATTATTTTCATCAAACCATTCTGCCCCCGCAAACTGTAATTTGTAAGTATCATTCGGGCGAGTAGCTGATCCTAAATACACAAATTGTTTATTATTTTCTTTGGCCCAAGCCACAGCTTTAGTCATCATCCCGAGGCCCATGTCTTTTGGCGCTTTGGCTAGATCGTAAAAAGGATAGCAGTAATGCAAAATATTTTCGGTAGCCTGACTAATCGCATAGCCCCAAATTTCCTCGTCTTTTTTATAGATAAATAATAAATTAAAATTACTTTTTCTCGGATTAGTCAAAAGCTCTTTAACTTTATTGGCGGAAAAAGTGCCTTCGCCAAATTTTGTTTCGTAAAAATCTTTGGCCAGTTTGCCGATGCTCCAGTGGTATTCGGAAAAGGGGATCGGGTTAACTTCTAAAACTACATCGTTGGTTTTTTTCAAGACGCGACGATTTTCGCTGGATAATTCAAATTTGCTTAGATCAATCCGCAAACTTCTGGTTTGGTACAGCATTCCTTTGTTTACCCGGCCAAAAAGATAGCCTTGGTTGTACAAGCCTTCTATATTTTTCTCGGAAAAGTCGGTGATAATTTTTTCATCCCATTTTAGATACATATTAGTAGAGAGCTACCCAGACGCCTAATAATACCATGGCGGCGTGAATTACCCAAAAACGCATGACGGTTTTTTCTTCGCTCCAACCGCGCAATTCAAAATGGTGGTGTAGCGGTGCCATTTTAAAAATGCGTCGGCCGAGAAAAATACGGCCAGCTAATTGGATAATTACGCTAATCAATTCTACGAAAAAAATAAAACCAAACAAGGGTAATAACAACATTTTATTAATCACGATAGTGTTGATTGCCAATAAGGCGCCCAATCCGAGCGATCCAACATCGCCCATCTGAAACCTAGCCGGCTTGATGTTGAAATAAGTATAGGCGATTAAAGATCCGGCAGTGGTGGCGTTCAGAATGGCGATTTCGGTATAGCCGTTGATCCAGCTGACAATCGTGAGGGCAAAAAAAGTGATTAAGAGCGATCCGCCAGCTAAACCATCCATGCCATCAGCTACATTGACGGCGTTGGCAGTAAACATGACAAAGAAAATAATTACCGGGATAATCCACCAACCAATATGGATAAAACCATCAAACGGAATATGGATATTACGCCAATTTTCTCCGAGTTTAAAATAGATCCACCAAGCGGTAATGGCGCCGGCGGCAAATTGCAATAATAATTTTTCATGGACATGTACACCTTTACCGGGGTGTGAGCCAAGGATCAGCGCCAAGCGTTTGTAGGCCGTCCAAGGCAAGGTGATAAACAGCCAAACTCGTTGTTTCCAATCTTTGTGCACGCGAACCAATCGCCAGATGTGCGAGAGTTTAGGGTTGCGACGACGCTCACCAAAAATATTCATGAGGTCATCAATACCCCCGAGTAGGGCAGATAAGAGCATTACCCCAATTGGCACGAAGGTAAAACTTCTTTCCCAATTAAAAAGCACAGTCATGATTGCCACCGTGGCCACTACCAATAGTCCGCCCATAATTGGCGTGCCAACTTTTTTAGTAATACTCAAGGTCGCGTCAAATTCTGAACGTCGAGTGATTTTGAAATGATATAAAAATTTAGTCAAAAGGGGGGCCCAAAGAAAAGCTGCTAGACAGGCTAGTAAGCCATAACCAATGGAAGTTTTAAGAGGAGCTAAAAGCTCGGGGGCAAGACAAACCATATTATTTAGATTGAACAGATAGTTTATTTAAGCGTTTGATAATTAAAGTTCGGGCCTGCTCGGCGTGAACAAAAGTTTCATTTTCTTTTCCGGTTTTTTCTTTTTCTGTCCAGGTTTGGGCCGATAAATTTAAATTGTCGTCGGAAATGACAATTTTTCCCGGTCGCACACCATGATGGTATTTCCCATCGTTGGCCCAAGCAAAAGAGTGATGGTAAAAAATTGTGGTCGGGTGATCGTCTACTTTTTCTACAGCGGTCACGAGTAAAATATGATTAAAATTATGGTTGGTTCCAGTTTCTAGCATAACAATCATATCACCTGGCTGTATATTTTTTAATTTTACTTCGTGAGAATTTTTTTCATGGGAGAAGGTGCGGACACCAGCATGTTCAACATTTCGCAATTTAGTTAATAGCAATCGCAAAGGATTTTTAATGTAAGGAAATTTTATATACTTTTTTAGTCCGCCTAGTTTGCGGGTTTTAAATTCTGCATCCATGACATGATAATAAAAAGCCGAACAGTCGACTCCTAATTTGTGGTACACCAGAAATTCGCGCAAGGTTTCGTCGGTCATTTTTTTTAAATCATTTTTATTGCGTAGAGAAATAAGCAAAGCTTCTTCGGCGATGTCATTTGGAGTGCCTTTACCGATCAGAACTCGTAAACTGCCGCGTAATTTGGAACGGCGATTGTTAAAATAAGGACAAGCTACATCGTGATCAGCGATAGGCAGATGTTCATAATCATGAATTACTTTTTCGGCGGCGGCGGTTAATTTATTAAGCATATTTTTTAAGAACATTATGAGATTGTATAATACCGTGTCGGCTTTGCATTCGCACTAGATCATTTCCCGGCTCAGTGTTGGAATAGGTAATTACTTGCAGGTTGCCAAAAGTCTGCAATTCGGCGGCAGTCGGGGATCTTTTTTGATCGACTGAATTTGGCTCAGATAAAACGCGCTGGATAATTTGGGCGCCATCGGTGATTTTAATCAAGTTGTATCCGCGATTTTTAATTTTTAACAATGCGGCCAAATGCGCTTCAAAAGTAGTCAGAGCGGTTGATGATTTTTCCTCGATTGTTTTGGCTAAATTTTGCAAAGCGGATTCCAGAGTAGTGCTAGCCGGCTGTCGGCAATTAATTTCTATTAAATATATTTTTCCGGTAGTTTCGTCCACGACGGTGTCAATTCCAAACAATCCTTGCCAGCCGGCTTTGGCTAATCGTTTGCCGATTTTGGTCGCAATTTTACAGTATCGTTTTAATTGTTTTTTATTTAAAAATTTTGTTGGCCAAGCCCAATCATTGCCGATAGTGGCAAAAGGGTTGTCGGTAAAAGGGGGCAGGCCGGTGATTTGGTAGCTAATATTTCCAACCAAAACTTTTCTTTCGCAAATTATATTTTTGCCCCATACCACATTATTGTTGGTAAAAAACGGGCCAGAAATAAATTTGGTAATTTTCACTTCGCGTTTAGGGAATTTTTCTGCCAGGGCCGTCAATTGGTTTTCTGACTCAATCATAATCGTGCCGCTGCCGGTATGACTGCGATTAAATTGTAAAACAAATTTTTCCCCAGTCCATTTTATTTTTTCTAAAGTAGCGATGGTAAACGGGGGAAAATATTTTTTTAGCGGTCCAAGCCATTTGGCTTGGGAAATTTTTTCTTCCACGGTATTAGAAATTTTAGCCGGCGGATTGATCAATTGCCAATTATTTTTTGTACAGATTTTTTCTATCTGACTGGTATTTTTAAAAACTAAGATTAAATCGCCGGCTTGGATAATGTTTGCCGTTTCTGGATGTTCTAACAGTAGACGAGTGTCCAAAGCAATTTTGTTTTTAACCAAAATAATGTTAGAATGTTTTTTGGCCATCAGACGAGCAAAGTCAGAATCGTTGGAAATAATAAAACAGCCCGGCTGACTAGCTAGGGGCATAGCTCGCTCTAATTCTCGGCAAACGTAAAAAAGTCGCTTGTGGCCGAGAGTGGCTACGACCTGATCAATTATGCTTGTCTTTGGCATATTTTATACCGTATAATTGTATATATAATAGTAGCCTAAAATGGGCTAAAAAACAAGTGCTTTAAGGTTTTTAACTTATCTTTTATGGATTCTCTCTATCCCATCTTAAAACAATACGGAAAAGTGCACAGTAACGCGATTTTGGCCAAGTATACCACTATGCAAATTGGTGGGCCGGCACAATATCTGGTAGAAATTACGGAAACGGCTAAATTGGTGGATTTATTAGTTTTTTTGACTGGTGAAGGAATAAATTATTTTATATTGGGCGGAGGGTCCAACCTGCTTTTGCCGGATGACGGAATGGAAGGCGTGGTAATTAAAATTGCGACGTCTAAAGTGGTGGTAGCGGGCGATGCAATTGTGGCCGAGGCTGGTGTGCCGTTGGCCAAGGTAGTTAATTTGGCTTCCCAAAATGGTTTGACCGGTTTGGAATGGGGGGCCGGTATTCCGGGGACGGTTGGTGGCGCGGTACGTGGCAACGCCGGGGCGATGGGCAAGGATATTTCTAATAATATTGAAAAAGTGGAAGTTTGGCGCGATGGTGAGGTGGTTACTTTGGATAAAAATGAATGTGGGTTTGCTTATCGGACCAGTATTTTTAAACGTGAAGGTGGAGTGGCGTTGAAGGCTTGGATTAAATTAGCCAAGGGTGACCCAAAAAAAATCGCCGAGGAAGTCGGTGGCTATATTTTAGACAGAAAAGGTAAATTCCCGGCATATCCTTCAGCCGGTAGCTTCTTTAAAAATTTGAAAATGGCCGAATGGCCAGGCGAAAAGTCGGTTTTACCGGAATTATTTTTACAGCGAGGTACTGTGCCGGTAGGATATTTGGTGGATCAGCTCGGGTTGCGCGGATTTAGTGTAGGCGGGGCCAAAGTATCTGATGAGCATGGTAATTTTATTATTAATTATAAAAAAGGCACTCAAAATGATGTTTTGGCGGTGGTTGATAAGGTGAAAACCGAGGTGTATAATAAATATGGGGTAGAATTAGAGTCAGAAGTAGAAATAATTAAATAGTTTAATTATTAATTTTGATGCGTATGCAAGTAGTTATTACTGGAAAGGGCATTGAGCTTACCGATGCCATCAAGAATTATGCCGAGGAGAAAATGCTAGGTCTAGATAAATTTTATGACAAGATTATTCGCGCTAATGTGGTGGTAGGGAAAGAAAATCGTCATCATCAAAAAGGTGATGTTTTTACGGCGGAGTGTAAATTAGAAGTGCCGGGTAATGATTTGTTTGCCGGCAAAAAAGAAGAAACTTTGTATAAAGCCATAGACAAGATTCGTGATTATTTAGAAAATGAGCTGAAAAAGCATAAAGACAAAACTCGTGAGAAAGAAAAGAAAGATAAGCGTCAGGTACGGGCTTCCAAAGAGTATAAAATTTAATTTGGCATGAAAGAGAAAATCAAAAAATTTTTGATTAAAATTTTACCCGCAGTTTTAGTAATTGCGGGTTCTTTTATTATTTCCTTTTGTTGGAGCTGGTATCATTTTAATCGTCATGATGTCAGAGATCTAGTGTTGCGGATTTTGTTGATCGGAAGTGGGTTGGCTGTGGGTTATGGACTATTTCGTTATGGATTTGTTTGGGCGGTAAAAAAATTGGATCGCCATCATTTTTGGCACACCAAATTTGTAGATTTTTTGCCGATGCTGTATGGGATTTTTTCATTGTTATTTGTAGTTTTTTTATTTAAAAATGAATTGTTGAGTTTGGTTTATGCGATCGGGGTGCTGGGATTATTATTTTGGCGGTTAGATCGTTTGCTTGGTTTTCATCCGAATTTTTTCGCTTGGCAAAAGGTTAATCGATCATTATTTTTCTTTTTCTTTTATTTTTTCTTGGTCAATTGTATTTGGCAATATTTGGCCTATAAATATTACATTTTAAACATCAATAATAAATATTTTAATATTGTTTTGTTTCGGACAGTGACGATTACTATGGTTTGGTTGGGTGGTTTTGCCGTGGCGGCTCTGATCTATTTATGGAGCCGAGCCAAATGGCGTCTGGTTTGGCTGATTGCCTGGGCGGTGTTGTTTTTGTCATCATTATTTATTTGGTCGGTCAATGTCGGGGTGCTGTATTTTTCTGGTTTGTATTTTAGCCCGCTAGTGTTAGAGCATACGGCCGGGGGTTGGGCAGTGTTAAAAAATGAAGTAGTTTATTGGCTGGTGATAATGTTTGGTTTGGCGGCGGTGAGTTTTTCGGTTTTGTTTGTGCGCACAGTGCGGGCCCATCGCCATGCGCCTAAACATTGTTGGTACTATTATTATTTAACTATAATTTTGTTAACGGTCGGAGTGTTGGGAGCTTTTTCTTCTTTCAAATCCACTCCGGAATTTTTAATTGCCAAAACTTTTTACGAAAAATATAAAGGAGTAGATAAAAATTTTGTTTTACAACCATATATTTTTACTAAATTAAAAAAGTTTGGTTTGCATTATGATGAAAATAATTATTTAGTAGCTCATCGCGAACAGGTTTTCTCTGACGATAAAAAATTGCTACCAGAAAAATTGTTAAAACAAAAACCAAACATAGTTATTTTCTTTTTAGAATCTTTTTCCGCGCGTTTGACTGATGTTTATAATCCAAAATTATCCGGGGTTACCCCAAATTTAAATAAGTTTGCCGAAGATCCAGAGACGACAGTTTTTAGCGGTTATTATAATGCGTCGTATCCGACAATTACCGGCATTATGGCTCAGTTATGCTCGTACCTACCGCCGACCGGCCATAGTGAGATTGACACTGAAAAGAGGTTTCAGACCCATCGCTTGCTTTGTTTACCGCAGATTTTAAAAGACAATGGTTATCAAGACATTGTTTATGCCACAGCGATCAGCAAAGATTTTGCTAATAAAGATACGATTTTTGGTCGGATGGGGATAGACAAAGTTTATGGCGAAACGGAGTTTAAAAAAATAATTTCTGAAAAACCTTTAGGTTGGGGTTATACCGATCATCAAATTTTTCCCCAGTTGGTGCCGATGATGAAACAAAAATTAACCGAACCGTTTTTATTGATAGATTCTTCGGTGGATTCTCATATGCCCTTTACTTTGTCCGCAGATATGCCAAATTATTTGGATAATAAAAACGAAGTGTTGAGAGCTTTTTATAGCACCGATGACGCGTTCGGAAAATTTTGGGAAGAGTTTAAAAAAAGTAAATATTATGATAATACGATTGTAATTTTACTGGCTGACCATTCGGTTTATACCAGCGCTTATACCGTTAAAAATTTTCCGGATGAATACAATAAACATAATGAATTTGACGAGCAGTTTTTTTTGATGAGAATTCCAAACAATATTTTGCCCAAAAAAGTGGAAACGTTGTCATCGTCGATTGATTTAGCGCCAACTTTGTTGCAAATTTTAAATATCAATACCCCAAATTCTTTTGAGGGCCATTCTGTTTTTTTCGATCGCGATCAATATCCAAATTTGCTCGGGATGTATGAGCGGGCATTGTATATCAATCAATCGACCGCCAGTGGCGCCAGACAAACCGCCTATGGAGTGATTGGTGATATGGCCTGCTCGGTTAAAGATTATAATCCCGATCCCGAATCGCCATTGACTATTTGCGAATTAAATGATTTTTATAAATGGAAACGCAGTATGGTAGAACAGGGGAGATTTTGGGAAAATAAAAAATAAATATGAGGAAAAAATTAATTTTTTTAGTTTTTGTCGTTACTTTTTTATTTTTTGCGCCGAATTTAAACGATGGATTTTTGTCGGATGATTTTGATTTTTTGGCTCGTATGGATTTTGTCCATGATTTACCGAGTGCTTGGCAGCAGATCAATCCGGCGTATCAGGGATTTTGGCGGCCGGTGTTGAATACCGGTTTCTTGTTTAATTATTTGATGTTTGGCGAACAGTCCGCATGGTCATATCATTTGGTAAACAATTTATTGCACGCCTTGATTACAGTGTTGATTTTTTTAATAGTCGAAAAAATATTTAAAAATAAATCGGTGGCTTTTTTGAGCGCCGTTTTTTTTGCGATTTACCCCATGCACCATGAGTCTGTCACTTGGATTGCCGGACGAACTGATGTGCTAGCGGCGTTTTTTTATAGTTTAGCTTTGTATTTGGCGATCAAATATTTTTCCGATCAAAATAGAAAATTTTTGTATGGTAGTTATACAGTTTTTATCATGGCGATTTTAACCAAAGAAATGTCTTTGACTTGGCCGGCAGTTATTTTTTTAATTGATGTATTTTGGTTCGGCAGAAAATCGTTTTCTCATTATTTAAAAACTTATGGACCGTTAATTTTGGTTGTGGCCTTATATTTTGTTGGTCGTTATTTTAGTATTCATCAGTGGTTGGGAGGATATAATTCCGGAGCTGGGACAATCCATCTGAATTTTCCGATCAAAAATATTTTAGCTTCGCCAATTTATTATTTTTCTAAAATAGTCAATTATGAATGGCTCGCAAAAATGTTTTCTTGGGGGAGCTGGATTGACAGCATTCGAAAATATTTAGTGATTGCAATCGTGGGTGGAATGTTTTGTTTGCAGATATTTTATGGTCGGATAAAAAGTTTAGAATTTTGGAAAATCACCAGCGGTTTACTTGTGATTTATATAGTAAGCGCCGTGCCGGTGTGGGCAATGTTGCCGGGAATACAAAAAAACGGCATGGACAGTCGGTTTCTATATTTTCCAACTATTTTTGGTTCAATTTTATTGGCTTATTGGCTCTGGCCGAAAAATATTTTAAATAAAAAAATTTTAATAGTTGCTCGGTCAGCAGTGGGTGGTTTTTTGGCTTTATTCATCTGGTTTTTTATGGTAAATTATATGCCGTGGGCCGGAGCAACCGTGGTGCGTGATCAAGTCTTGGCCGAACAGGCAGATGTCATTCGAAAAACAGCCGCCGCGGATTTTTGGTATGTGCCGGAGGCTCCGGATAATTATTATGGCGCCTATGTGTTTAGAAACGGCTGGCAGGAGGCTTTGGAAAATTATTTGCAAGATGAAAGTTTATTTATTGCTCCAGACAACACCAAAATTCTTTTGTTAAAAAATAAAAAATAAATATATGTCCAATTTAGATACCGGACGTTTGCAACATCTGGCCAATGTTTTGCGGGGTTTGATTTTTGCTACCGTTGAGGCCGGACAATCCGGTCATCCGGGCGGTAGTTCTTCCAAAGTAGAGCAGATATTGGCGTTATTGTTTGGTGGAGTGTTGGCTTTTGATTCGCTGAATCCCAAAAATCCCGGTCGCGATCGGGTGGTATGGAGTGCTGGGCATTGTACGCCGGGATTGTATTCCGCTTTGTCCCTGATTTATGATAGTTGGGAACGTTCCGGTAAAAAAATAGATAAAAAAATTCATCCAGTTTTTTCTAGAGATCTGGCGAATTTTAGGCGGGCGGGTGGTTTGCAGGGGCACACCGAGAGTTATTCGCCTTTGGCTGATTATTCTACCGGCCCCTCTGGACACGGTTTGAGCGCCGCGGGGGCGTTCGCCTTAATGCATCGGTCTTGTGGGTTGCCGACTAAAGTCTGGGTCTTGATGGGCGATGCGGAAAGCGAAGAGGGGATGACCTATGAAGCCAGAAATATTTTGGCTACCAACGGCGCGGATAATTTAATTGTGTTGTTAGATTACAATCATTTTGGCATTGACGGACCGATCGAAGAAGTAGTGTCTACCGATTACACAAAACACTGGTCAGCGCTCGGTTGGAATGTGTTGGAAGTTGACGGCCATAATGTCACAGAATTAATTAAAACTTATCGCGCGGCGGAGTCTCTAAAGAATGGCCGCCCGACAGTAGTGATTGCTCATACGATTAAAGGTAAAGAATATGGTATCAAAGAAAATACTGCTGATTCTCACGGCAGTCCAATCAGTCATGAGGAATATGTAAAAGCGGTGATGAAATTAGGTTTTAATATTCCGGGGAAAATTGGCGAGGTTAAAAAAGATTTGGAAGTGATAATTGATTCTTTGGATAAAGACGATGTGGAATATATCGTGTCAGCCATGAAAGAAAATGCCAAACGAATTAAAAAAGAAAAAGATTTGGTAAAAACAATGAAGAAATTTTTAGGGGATCGGCCGTTGGTGGATCCGTTAAAAATTTCTCGTCCAAAAAAGTTGCCGCCGGAATTAATCTTTAAGCCCGGCGAAAAAGTTTCTACCCGTAAGGCGGCTGGTTTGTGGATGGAATGGTTTATGAAACAAACGGCCTTTTTTTATATGGGAGCTGGTGATGTTAGTAAATCGGTATTGACTGGCGGCGCGGAAAAAGTTTATGGTTTAATTTCTAAAAATAATCCGGGCGGGCGAGGTTTTAGATTTGGGATTGCTGAACAGAATATGGCCATGATGGCGACTGGCTTGACGGCGGATACTTTGCCGGGCGGGTTTAAGCCGATTTCTATGTTTGGCACTTTTGCGGTATTCTCTTCGATGATGTCTAACGCGGTGCGTTTAGCTGTGATTAATAATTATATAAACCCGGCTAATAAAGGATTTTTTGTTTTGTTGGCCAGTCATGATGGCCCAGAAACCGGTGAAGACGGTCCGACCCATCAAGGGCTGTATTGGATGAGCTATTTTCAAGCTTTGCCGGGAATAAAAGTGTATAAACCAATAGATGCTAATGAAACGATAGAAATGCTGTTTACGGCGTTGGAGAAAGGCGAGCCGATCGCAATGTCTTTGACACGTACCGAGGTGCCGGTGTTGAATCGAGAAAATTCTGAACCAAAAATGTCTATCCAAGGCGCCTATATTTATAAAGATTTTTCTGGCAATGGAAATGCCAAAAAAGTTTTGTGCGTGGCCGGGTCTTATGTTTTGCAAAATGTTTTGTCTTTATTACCAGAGTTGGAAAAAGTTTATGATACAAAAATTGTCGTCGTTACCTCGCCGGAATTATTTGAAGAATTAAAAAAAGAAAATCCTAAGGCGGCGAAAAAAATATTTTCTGAAGAAGATAGAAAGACAACTGTGGTTTTGCATAATGGCTGGGCGGGATTTATGTATCCGTTTTTATTGCCAGAAAATTATCCAGCTCGCGCCATAGGAATAAATACTTATTTGCAATCCGGAAAAACTGATGAATTGTATAAAATGGCCAAATTGGATAGTGAAAGTCTAAAGAAAAGAATTTTATCTGTTTAATATGCAATCAGAAGAGCTAAATAAAATTTTAACCAAAAAGGATAAATATGGCGGTTTAAGTAGCCAGGAGGCCAAAGAGCGTTTAAAAATTTTTGGTTATAATCAGCGATTAGGCAAAAAACGCGAGGGCTGGCTTAAGAAAATGATAAATATTTTTACTGAACCGATGATGTTGCTCTTGATCGCTACCGGGATAGTGTATGTTTTGTTAGGGGATAGATTGGAAGCAACAATTGTTTGGTTGTCGGTGATTCCCATTGGATTGATAGAATTCTTTGAAGAGAAAAAAACCAGTGACGCCATTGCAGTGTTGGATAAAATGGTAGTGCTATTTGCTAAAGTATATCGTGATGGTGACTTGCAAGATGTGGAATATAAAAATATTGTGCCGGGTGATTTGATTTATATGACGGCCGGGGATCAAGTGGCGGCCGACGGTTATTTGATTCGTTCATACGGTTTGTCTTTAGACGAATCTATTTTAACGGGCGAATCTTTGTCAGTGACCAAAGTTGAAGCTATAGACGGAGTGGAAAAATTGTCTGAAGAAAATAAAATGCACCAAGGTACGTTGGTGGTGCAAGGCGAAGGCTATATGGTAGTGACAGCTACCGGTAGCAATACTTCTTATGGGAAATTAGGTAGCTTGTTGGAAAAAATTGAAAAACAAGATACCCCTTTGCAAAAAAAATTGCATCATTTAGTTAGGTTGGTGGCATTGTTTGGTTTGGGTTTTTCGGTTTTAGTTGGTTTACTATTGGGTGTTTATCGGGGCTGGGCCAATGGCTTATTGGGTGGATTAACTGTCGCCATGGCTTTAATTCCGGAAGAGTTTCCGGTAGTATTTAGCGTTTTTTTGATTTTGGGCATGTGGCATTTGTCCAAAGAAAAGGCTTTGGTGCGAGAAATGGTGATGGTAGAGGCTTTGGGATCGGTTACAGTGATTTGTTCAGATAAGACCGGGACTTTGACCGAAGGCCGAATGGCTTTAGAAAAAATTTATTTTGAAAATAAAATTTATTTAGCCAAAGAAATAAAAAATAATAATGAAAAAATACAAGATTTAATCAAGAGTTCAATTTTAGCTCTGGAAAAAGTCGCTATTGATCCGATTGAGATTGAAATGCAAAGATTTGCCAATAGTTTAAAGATAAATACGGAAAAGTTTTTTTCTGAACATGATTTAGTTAAAGATTCTTCTTTTGATGCCAAAACTAAAGTAGTATCGCATATTTGGAAAAATAAAAAAAATGAATGTTACCAATATACCGTAGGGGCTCCGGAATCAGTGATTGCGGCCTGTGTTTTGTCAGCAACAGAAAAGAAAAAAATCTCCATTGTTAACGAACAAGAAGCCAAAAATGGCTATCGGGTGATCGGCGTGGCCAAGAAAAAATGCCAAGACGGCGAAGAGGTTGAGCTGGGCGGGTTAGAGTTTTGCGGTTTATTAGCCATGAGCGATCCGCCTCGTCGGGGGGTAAAAGAAGCGATGCGAGTTTGTAAACAAGCCGGTATTAAAGTGATTATGATTACCGGTGATAATAAATTGACCGCTCATAATATCGCCGAAAGCATTGATATGGAACATGACGAAGAAATTTTTAGCGGTGAGGAAATAATTAAAATGTCAGACCAAGCTTTGAGAGAAGCTGTGCGTCGCCATAATATTTTTGCCCGGGTCCAACCGGAACAAAAATATTTAATCGTTAAAGCCTTGCAAGAAAATGGAGAAGTGGTAGCTATGACTGGAGACGGCGTTAATGATGCACCGGCGCTTCGCCAGGCCAATATCGGAATTGCTATGGGGCAACGTGGTACTGAGGTGGCGCGAGCGGCGGCCGGTGTGGTCTTGATGGATGATAATTTTTCTAGTATTGTAAACGCCATTCGTGAAGGCCGGAGAATTTATGATAATTTGCGCAGTTCATTTGTATTTTTGTTGTCATTTCATTTTCCGATTGTAGGGTTGGCCGTGTTGCCTCTATTTTTTAGCCATGAGTTAATTTTTTTGCCGGTTCATATTATCTTTTTGGAATTAATTTGTGATCCGGCGGCGGTAATTGGTTTTGAAAAAGAAAAAGCTCGTCGGGGTTTGATGAACGAGCCGCCGCGTCCAGCCAACGAACCGCTGATTAATCCGTATTCTTGGTGGAAAGTAATTCTGCAGGGTTTATCAATTACCGCTTTATCTTTCGGTTTTTACTATTATTATGCTTTAGTGTTAGGACAACCGGATTTAGGTCGTTCTTTAGCCTTGGTGTCCCTGATTGTTTCACAGGTGATGTTGATTATTTTTACCAGAGAATGGGATCAAATAAAGAGCAATTTATTTTTAACCGGAATTTCTGTCTGTATTTTAATTAGCTTGATAATAATAATGTTGGCGGCTCCGGTGCGAGAATTATTTAAGTTAGTGTTGTTGAATTGGACAGAGACCTCTTTGGCGGTCGGGGGTTCAATATTTAGTATGTTGATTGTTAGTTTAATAGTTAAAAGAAAAAAATAAATTTATGACCGATAAAAAACTGGAAGAAATATTAGCCGGTCAGCCAGCATATCGCCTGAAACAAATTTATGCCGCTTGGTTTGACCCAAAAATTGATGGTTATAAAAAAATTACCACTTTATCCAAAGAGTTGAGGGAAAAATTATCAACTTTACCTTGGTTATCGGTGAAATTAAAAACCATGCAAGAAAGTCAGGTAGATGATACAAAAAAAGCTTTGCTAGAATTATCCGACGGAGAATTAGTGGAAGCAGTATTGATGGGCCGTCAAGATAAAAAAGAAAATAGTCAGAAAGAAAAGCGGTATACGATTTGTATTTCGTCGCAAGTCGGATGTTCGATGGGTTGTAAATTTTGCGCTACGGGTCGCTTTGGCTTTAAACGCAATTTATCCGTTCAAGAAATCGTAGATCAGGTCAGATATTGGCAAAGATACCTAGCTCCTTCCGGCGGAGCAGTGTCTAATGTGGTGTTGATGGGGCAGGGAGAACCGTTTTTAAATTATGAAAACGTTAGAGAAGCTATAAACATTATTTTGGCTAATACAGAAATTGGTCCAAGCAAGATCACAGTTTCTACTGTGGGGGTGCCGTCTATGCTAGACAAAATGTTGGAAGATAAAAATTTTCCAGCAGTGCGCTTTGCCTTGTCTTTGCATAGCGCGATAGAAAATGAGCGAGGAAAAATCATTCCTTCGCATACCCCGAATTTTCTAACTTTTTTAGTGGATTGGGCCAAACGTTATCACGAAAGATTTACCAGCCGGGCTTTGTTTATCGGTTTGGAATATACTATGTTAGATGGAATCAATGATGGCGATAAACATTTAAAGGCTTTAATTAAGTTAGCCTCTAAACTGGGGCGAGTGCGGATAAATTTGATCCCCTATAATTGCGCCACCGATCCAGTTTTTCGTTCCTCACCCAGAGACAGGATAGAATTCTGGCATGATAAACTTTTAAAAACCGGTTTTGTTAGCACTATTCGCCATTCACAAGGCCAAGATATTGCCGCGGCTTGCGGCCAGTTAAAAAATCAAATGATGTAATTATGTTTAAAATAAAAATAATTTTACTAAGTTTAATTTTGTTGGTTTCTACGGCCTGGGGCTATATAAATTGGCAGACTTATCTTAAATCACCAGCCAAAAATTCTCTCAAAATTACCATAGAAATTAAAGAGGGAGAATCGGCGGCAGAATTGAGTAAAGATTTAAAAGATAAAAAAATTATTAGCCACAGCTGGTTGTTTAAAAGGTATTTAAGTAAAATTGGTTTGGATAAAAAGTTATTGGTTGGCATTTATGAAATGCAGGCTGGAATGAGTTTTAAAAAAGTGGCAGCGGTTTTATCAGATCAAAAAACAGTCATTGAAAAAGTTTTGTTTAAAGAAGGGTGGGGTATTACTGAATATGCGACAGTCTTAACCAAAGTCGGTTTGATTGAAAAAAATGACATGTTAGAATCATTGGTTGGTTATCCAGCGGTGAATTATTGTTTAAATTCCGATTTGGTTAGACCAAAAGATTTTTCTACTGATTTTGTCTTTTTGAAAGATAAACCTAAGTGTATTGGTTTGGAGGGTTATTTATTCCCAGATACTTATTTTTTTTCCAAAGATACTGTTGTGGAGGCGGTGGTGAGAAAAATGTTAGATAATATGGATAAAAAATTGACGCCAGAATTGCGTACAGAAATAGCCCAACAAGGAAAAACTATTCATGAAATTATAACCATGGCTTCTTTAATTGAGGCGGAGGCTAGGAAAGATACTGATCGTCGCTTGGTCTCAGACGTTTTATGGCGTCGGCTATCAATCGGAATGGGGCTACAATTGGATTCCACAGTGAATTATTTGACCGGCAATGATAAACCGGCCATTACTTTGACCGAAAAAGAGATTGATTCACTGTATAATACTTATAAATATCGTGGTTTGCCCCCAGGTCCGATTAACAATCCAAGTTTATCAGCAATTTTAGCGGCAATTTATCCAGAAAAAAATGATAATTGGTTTTTCTTGGCTGACAAAGAAGGCGTAGTACATTTTGCTAAAACTTTGGATGAGCATAATGCCTTAAAATATAAATATTTAAAGTAATGAGCGAAGTTTTTAGCGACAAAAGATTACATGTTGTCTCGGTGGTGTTTTTGTTGCTGACAATAGCGATTATTGTTAAGCTTTTTGTTTTACAAATAATCCAGCATGATTATTATTCCACTTTTGCTTTGAGCACTCAGGAAATAAAGAAAAAAATTTATCCGGAGAGGGGGGAAATTTATTTTTATGATTCGCGAACCGGTGATCTATATCCAGCTGCCATCAACCGTCAGTATTATAATTTGTACGCGGTGCCTAAAGAAATAGAAAAAACTGATGTGGTTTCAACTACCAAGCGGTTGGCGGAAATTTTGCAATATAATGAGGAGAAACAAAATAGCTTAGGACAAAAATTATCCAAAAGCGACGATCCTTATGAGCCGATAGAGAAAAAAGTCGATGATGAAATAATGGAAAAAATTACGGCGGAAAAAATAAAAGGAGTTTATGGGGTGTATCAAGAATATCGTTATTATCCAGAAGGGGAGCTAGCCTCACCGGTTTTGGGTTTTTTGGGGGTAAATAAAGATGGTAATTCAGCAGGGTTATACGGATTGGAGGGGTATTGGAATGATGAGTTGTCTGGAAAAACTGGTTTTGTTTTTGGGGCAAAAGGGGCCAAAGGAAGTTGGATTGCCACAGCCGGTCGTTTAAATCAAGAAGCGGAAAATGGAGCGGACTTGGTGTTGACCATTGATCGGGCTTTGGAGTATAAGGCCTGTGAAACATTAAAAGCCGGAATGAAAGAGTATGAAGCAAAAAGCGCTTCATTGGTGATGATCGATCCAAAAACTGGCGCAATTTTGGCGATGTGTAGTTTACCAGATTATGATCCGAATGAATATTCTAAAGTGAAAGATATTAATTATTATAATAATAGTAATATTTTTACTCCGTACGAACCGGGCTCGGTGTTTAAATCGGTAGTCATGGCGGCCGGCGTGGATATGAGTATTGTTGGCCCGAACACGACTTTTACCGATCCATGCGAAAGAAAAATTGATGATTTTACTATAAAAAATGCTTTGGATAAATGTTATGGTTTGCAAACTATGACCGGTGTTTTGGAAAATTCTATCAATACCGGTATGATTTGGCTGGTAGAGCAAATGAGTCCGGATAAAATGAAAGATTATATAAAGAAATTTGGTTTTGGACAAAAAACCGGAATAGCTTTGGATACGGAAATGGCCGGAGATATTTCATCTCTGGATAAAAAAGGGAAAATTTATCGGGCGGTCGGTTCTTTTGGGCAGGGGTTAACAGCTACTCCTTTGCAGGTGGCTGTGGCCTATACAGCTTTGGCTAATCAAGGTAAAATGATGAAACCATATTTAGTAAGTGAGATTAAATATAGTAATGGTCGAGTAGACAAGACTGAGCCTAAAGCGGTGGGGCAAGTGATCTCTCCGCGCACGGCGCAGCTTTTGACCGGGATGTTAATTTCAGTAGTGGAAAATCATAGTAAAAGTGCTAAAATAGATGGATATTATGTTGCGGGAAAAACTGGTACAGCGCAGATTCCGGGTAAGGGTGGATATACCGAAGAGACTAACCATACTTTTGCCGCCTATGTTCCGGCTCGTGATCCTAAATTCGTGATAGTGGTAAAATTTGAAGCCCCGAAACGAGCTTGGGCAGAGAGCACTACTATTCCAGTGTTTCGTGATATTGCCGAATTTACCTTAAAGTATTATGGTGTTAAATCAGAAAGATAATTTATTGTTTTTATGATTAAAAAACTTGTTCAAAATTCTTTACGTCTAATCGCTAAAAAAATTATTAAAAAATATCATCCGGAAATAGTAGGAATTACCGGATCGATTGGCAAAACTACCACCAAAGAAGCGGTGGCGGCGGTTTTGTCTAGTCGTTTTAAGGTTCGTCACAATTTTAAAAATTATAACAATGAAATTGGTTTGCCGTTGACGATTATCGGTTTTGACAAAACTCCCGGTCGGTCAATTTTTGGCTGGCTGGCGGTATTTTATCAAGCTTTTGGTTTACTTTTAAAAAAAGATAAAAATTATCCGGAAATATTAGTGTTGGAAATGGGGGCTGACAAACCTGGCGACATTGCTTATTTGACTGATATTGCTCCGTGCAAGGTGGGAGTACTGACATATATTTCTCACGCCCATACCGAATATTTTAAAACTATTAAAAAAATTGCTCAGGAAAAAAGAGTAATTATTACTCATTTATCATCCGAAGGAACAGCAGTGTTAAATTATGATAATGATTTGGTGATGGAAAACGCCACTAAAACCAAAGCTAAAATTTTGACTTACGGTTTTAATGTCGGTGCGGATTTTCAGGCGACAGATGCGCGAGTAATAATTGACCAGCAGACCGGCTGGCCGAGCGGTTTGAATTTTAAAGTTTTACATCAAGGGAGTATTGTCCCCGTATTTTTAGATGGACAGATGGCGGAGCATTTAATTCCGGCGGCTTTGGCGGCAGTTACAGTTGGTTCAATTTATGGCATTAATTTGGTAGAGGCGGCTACTGCCTTGCGCGGCCTGCATTGTTTGCCCGGGCATATGCGGTTGATTTTTGGTATTAAAAATACCTTATTGATTGATGATACTTATAATTCTAGTCCAGATCCAGTCAAATCAGCTTTACTGACCTTGTCTAAAATTAATTTGAAATCCGGCGCGGAAAAATATGCGGTATTGGGTGATATGTTGGAATTGGGCGCTGAAACGGAAAATTTACATCGAGAAATTGGTATGCGGGTAGCAGAATTGGGCATAGATTTTTTGGTGACTGTAGGAGAGGCGAGCAAGTTTACAGCCATGGCGGCTAGAGAGGCGGGATTAGACGAACATCGAGTGGCCTCTTTTGCTAATAGTATGGAGGCAGGTAAATTTTTACAAGAAAAATTAAAAGAAGGGGATGTGGCTTTAATCAAAGGATCACAGGGGTCTAGAATGGAAAAAATTGTTAAAGAGGTGATGGCCGAACCGATCCAAGCTCGAGAATTATTAGTTCGCCAGACTGGCGAATGGGAAAATAAATGATTTTTATGCCTAGCTCACATTTAGAAACAGGGATCATTCCCGAAAAAAAGACAGACAACAATTATTATTTGGAGTTATTTGGAGAAGCATCTGGGGCAAAACGTGAAACGCTCGATCAGTTTAAAAAATTTTTAGAGGGTGTACCCAAATTGCCGAAAGACACTTTTCAGGCGGCAGAAGCCGTTCGAGAGTTTTTGATCAAAGACGGGTATCAATATGACGATAAAACTTTTTTATTGCAAGATGTTTTAAAAAATAAGAAAGGTAATTGTCTCGGTCTCTGCTTATTTTTTGGGGCCATGTTAAAATCACGGGGATTTAGTCCGGAATTCAAAATTATTTTGAACCCACATGATGCCGTCTATAGATTTGAAGATAAAATGTTTAGGGAATTGGCTTCGGGCGAGCATTTTTCTTATGACCAACCAGTGCTCCCCAAAAAACAAGCCGCCAATCCGGTTGCTCGTTATGTCCCGTTGGAACATCCGGTCTTGGTTTTAGATGGTAAAACTTTTGAGACAACCAGTTTGGATGATCAAACTGAAAATCCTGGATTTTCTCCGGAAGCGGAATTGGTGCGGGAGGCTACTTATGAAGAAGTGACTAGCAATGTCTATTTGGATTTAGATAAAAAATTGATGAAAGAGAGAGGCGATAATTATGCAGAAGATTTAAAAATATCGGAGAAAGCACTAAGGCTTGGCCCAAAAAATCGCGAGGGTTATTTCCACGTGTGGCGATTGGCTACAGCAAACGACGATGAAGATAAAGCCGAAGAAATGAAGAAAAAATATTTTTCGTTTAATGGTAAAGATTCCAAGTATTTTTTTAATGCCTTTATTATGTCGGGTGATGAGGGATATTTGGACAAAGCTTTGGCCGCTTGCCCTTCCTATATTGAAGCCTTTGCTGCCAAACATGTGGCCAGAGAGCAGGATAAGAGAGAAGCCACATTTAATTTGGCCGTGGCGGCTAACTGTGTGGCTAATTCTCATGTTTTGGACTTAAAGATCTTTCTGAGAGGTTATAAGACTTATTTGGATGAGTTATATCCTGGACATAAAATAAAATTATAATAAATTTGTACCTAATCTTGACTTTTTGGCTAATATATGCTATTTATAGAGTAGTAACTGTATCAGGAGGGTCTAAGGGCAATGCAAAATGGCCCTAGCGGCCCCAGGCTCTCGCTCACTCTTCAGATGGGGGGGTCCGACGGGTGAGATGCTGATGGAACAGCGTCTCATCATGACCCCTCGCGTTCGCGAGGAGATTGATGAGGGGAGGTTCAGGGCCGCCTTTACGATCGCCCAGTCCGACGAGGACGAGGGCGATCGTGAGGATGATCCCTAAAATCAGTTCGGCGGGTGGCCTCAGATTTCAATCTGAGGCCACCCGCCACCACTCTAAGCATAAAAAACACCCGACGGGTGTTTTTTAATTTTAATTAATATTGACAAAAACCCTATTTTGGTGTATAATTGGCTCAATATTAAGAAATCTGCTACTTAGCGGTAGCGGATTTTTATTTCAAATTATGCAAAAGATTAGAAATGTCGCCATTATCGCTCACGTTGACCACGGCAAAACCACGCTGGTGGATGCTTTGTTGCGTCAGTCCAAAACTAAATTGAATAAAGAAATCGTGGATACGATTTGTATTATGGATAGTAATGATTTGGAGAAAGAACGCGGTATCACTATTTTTTCTAAAAATGCTTCGGTGCAGTGGGGAGATACCAAAGTAAATATTATTGACACTCCAGGCCACGCTGATTTTGGTGGTGAAGTAGAGCGTGTTTTGAGCATGGCGGATGGTTGTTTACTTTTGGTGGATGCCAAAGAAGGTCCAATGCCACAGACTAGATTTGTGTTGAAAAAAGCTTTGGCCATGAAAATGAAAATCGTGGTGGTGATCAATAAAATTGACAAGCCGGACGCTCGTCCAGATTATGTTTTAGATAAAACTTTTGATTTATTTTGTGAATTGGGTGCTGATGATAGCTATGCTGATTTCCCGGTGGTATATGCTTCGGCCAAAAATGGTAAAGCTGGATTGAAGCCGGACATTTCTACCATGACAGATATCACTCCAATTTTTGATGCTATTTTAAATCATATTCCCACTCCGAATGTAGATGTGGGCAAGCCTCTACAGATGTTGGTAACTACGATTACTGGTGATAACTTTAAAGGCAGAATTGCTGTTGGTAGAATTCATAATGGCAAGATCAAGGCCGGACAAGAAGTAATGCATATCAATCGCGATGGCCAGATGAAGAAATTTCGTTTGGTGTCTTTGATGAATTTCCAAGGTTTGAATCGGGTGGAAACTACTGAGGCTGAAGCTGGTGATGTGGTGGCAGTAGCCGGCATTCCAGATGTGACTATTGGCGAAACAATAGCCGATCCGACCAATCCGATCGCTTTGCCAGTATTAAAAATTGATGAGCCGACAGTAAAAATGACTTTCTCGGTCAATGATTCTCCTTTTGCTGGTCGCGAGGGTCAATTTTCTACTTCTCGTCAGATCCGCGAAAGATTATACAAAGAATTAGAAACTGATATGGCCTTGCGAGTAGAGGATAGCGGTAGTGATTGGATTGTGTCTGGCCGCGGTGAATTGCATTTGGCGATTTTGATTGAACGTATGCGTCGTGAAGGCTACGAATTTCAAGTATCTCGCCCACAAGTGATTGCCAAAGAAATTGATGGAGTGAAAAAAGTTCCTTATGAACAATTATTTGTTGAAGTTCCAGAAAAGTATTCAGGCGCGGTGATACAATCCTTAGGTACCCGCCATGGTGAAATGCGTGAAATGCGTACGGAAAATGGTATTTGCTTTTTGGAATTTAATATCCCGACTAGAGGTTTATTTGGTTATAGAAATGAATTTTTAACTTTGTCTAAAGGTTTGGGTATTATGAATACCTGTTTTGCCGATTATGAAATTGATCCCGGCAATTGGAAAGAGCGCGAACAGGGGTCTTTGGTGGCTCACGAAACAGGGACTTCTAATTTATATGGCTTGCTAAATGTCCAAGACCGCGGTATTATGTTTTATGGCCCAGGCGCGGAAGTTTATAAAGGACAAGTGGTTGGACAGAATGGCCGCCCGGGAGATTTGAGTGTAAATGTTTGTAAGGAAAAACAGTTGTCCAATATGCGTTCCAAAGGCGAGGGGACAGCTGAGCATTTTAATGCACCTAAAATTATGGGTTTGGAAGAATCTTTAGAATATATTGGCGACGATGAGCTGGTGGAAATTACTCCAAAAAATATTCGTATTCGCAAAATGATTTTGGATGAAAACGAGGCAAAGAAGAAAGCTAAAGGTATTATTTAAAAAATTAAGGCCCGTTCGTCTAATGGCTAGGACATTACCCTCTCACGGTAGTAATACGGGTTCGATTCCCGTACGGGCTACAATGATCTGTACCCACTTCGTCCAAAATTAAAAGGGATTCCATTTTTATGGAATCCCTTTATTTTTTGTTTAAAATTAGTTATAATTAAGAATAGATTAATTTTAATTTAAAATTTATGCCAAAAAAGATTATTATCGTTGGCGGTGTATTATTGGTTTTGTGTCTAGCTATTGTTTTTTTGCGTTTTGGAAGAGGAGGGGAAGATACGTGGATTTGCGATCCGCAAGCTGGTTGGGTTAAACATGGCAATCCGTCTGGCTTAGCGCCAAGTACCAGTTGTGGTCCGCAGACAGCGGTTATAGAAGATAATAATACTACATCTACCCTCGCTAAATTAAACCAGACAACGGCAAAAAAAACTACTCCCAAGACTACAGTTAAGGCCCTAGTGTTAAGTTATACAGAATTGGTTAAAAAATATGAAGGTTATCGTTTTCAATTTTCCAACGATTGTTCGCAGGTGAGCCCTAACTCTTTTGTGATAAAAACTGGTTATACTTTCATGTTGGACAATCGTGAAAATAAAGAACACATTTTTACTTTTGACAAAGTAAAATACTCAGTCAAACCCTATGGGTATGCGGTGGTGACAGCTAAAAGTTTGGGTAATCAGAGCGTAATGTGTGATGGGGTGCAGAGAGCGATTGTGAATGTGCAAAAATAATTTTAAAAAGAAAAACACCGCTTATGGGCGGTGTTTTTTTAATCTTTCTTTAAGTAAATGCCAAGCGCTGGGAAGAATTGATAAGAAGATAATCAAAGCAATAATGGGCAATAGGTATTTGTCTATATCGGGTACTATCTCTCCAAGTGAGTAGCCAAGCGCGGTTAAGCCGATGGACCACAAAGCTCCACCGATAATATTAAAAGAGAGAAACGTGTGATAATTCATTTTGCCTACACCGGCTAAAATTGGGGCGAAAGTCCGGACTACCGGCATAAAGCGAGCTAGGATAATAGTCTTTGCGCCGTATTTAGCAAAAAACTTTTCTGCTCTTTTTACGTTATCTTTATGAAAGAAAAAAGAATCGTCGCGTTTAAAAATTTTAGGTCCAAATTTTTTTCCAAAAAAATAACCGGTGCTGTCACCCAAAACTGCCGCAACAAAGACTGCCGGCACTAAGATCCAAATATTTAAAAAACCCCGGGAAGCCAGTAATCCAGCAGTAAAAAGCAAACTATCTCCCGGAAAGAAAAAACCAACTAACAATCCAGATTCGGCAAAAATAATTCCGAATAATCCTAAATAGCCGGCGGCTTTAATTAGAGCGACTAGATCAAACATAATTATATTTTTTTAGGGAAAATTATAGAAAGAATTACCGATATTGCCAAGGCCCCAATGATGATGCCAAAAGAAAATAAGGAGGAAATATGTAGACCAAAAATACCAGAAAGCATTTTAAAGCCAATAAAGAATAGAATAAAAGCCAGGCCTTTTTGCAAATGATGAAAACGGTGCAAGAAACTTTCTATCAAGAAAAATAAGGCGCGTAAACCCATGATAGCAAAAATGTTGGAAGTAAAAACGATAAAAGTATTTTGAGAAATGGCAAAAACAGCCGGAATAGAGTCTACGGCGAAGATTATATCAGAAGCTTCTACCAGAAGTACGGTCATGAATAAGGAGGTAAAGAAAAATTTTCCATTTTCTTTTAAGAAAAATTTTCCCCCGTGGTGATTAGGAGTAAACGGTAAATATTTACGGGCTAATTTAAGAATTTTGTTTTTCTCAAAATCTACGTGTTCTTCCTTTTTTTCAGCGATTAATTTGATGGCGGTAAAAATTAAAAATGCTCCAAAAATATATAATACCCAGTGAAATTGGTGGATAATAAAAGCCCCAGCTCCGATAAAAATAGCACGGAAAACGATAGCACCAAGGATGCCCCAAAACAAGGCTCGATGGTGGTATTTTTCTTCTAGTTTAAGATAACTAAAAATAAGCATGATTACGAAAAGGTTGTCTACTGAGAGCATTTTTTCTGTCACATAAGCGCTTAAAAATTCGGCAGCCAATTCCCGGCTGAGAAAAAGAAAAATTAAAAAACTGAAAGATACCGCTGCAGCTATCCAAAATAATGATTGAGTAAGAGCTTCTTTGGGCGCTATTTTATGACTTTTGCGGTTGAAATAACCTAAATCTAAGGCTAAAAAGCCGGTAATAATAACACCAAAAAGGATAAATAAATAAGATTGTGCGGTCATAGTTTAATTTAAAGTTTAATTATAGCCTTTTATTGTTTTACGGTCAATCTTTCTTGTATTTTAAGCCATTTTTCTTCTTTTTGTTCAATTTGTTTTATAATGTCGCCTAGAGTTTTATAATCTTCAACAGAAAATTTAGTTGGATTTTTTTCTTGTTTTTTTGACCATTTTTTTCGGGTTTTTTCTAACTCGGTAATTTCTTCTTCGGTTTTTCTTAATTCGCGTTTTATTTTTTTTATTTCATCGTTTGGCTTGAAAGTAAGAGATGGGGCAGTATCGGCTTCATCGGTAGAAGTTTCGGCCGCATTTTGGTTAATGTAATTTTTTAAATAATAAATATAATCTTCAAAAGTACCGACATGACGACGAACCTGTCCATCTTTTATTTCTAAAATTAAAGTGGCGAGGGAATTGATAAAGGTGCGATTATGGCTAATAAAAATTACCGTGCCGACAAAATTTTTGAGGGCGCGGCCGAGGGCTTCTACAGTTTCAAAATCTAAATGGTTGGTTGGTTCATCGAGCAATAGTACCTCGCTTTTGCTTAATAGTAATCCAGCCAAACAAAGACGGGCTTTTTCGCCGCCACTTAAAATCCCAATAGTTTTTTCTAATTCATTTTTATCAAATAAAAAATTGCCGGCCATCCGATTCACTTCTTCGTCATAAATTTCTAGCGGGGCGGTGCGGCGTAAATAGTGCCAAACATTTTCTAAAGGGTCTAATTCGGTTGGCACATGCTGGGCATAGTAACCGATTTTAGTATTGGGCGCCCACTGGAAAGATCCGCCTATCGCTGGTAGCGCATCAGCCAAGGTCTTGAAAAAAGTGGTTTTTCCTTGGCCATTATCGCCAATTACTGCCACTTTTTCTTTACGATCAATTACTAAATTAATGTTTTCTACTACAGTTTTTTCTGAATAACCAATCGCTAATTTTTTAGCATGTAAAATAATGCCTTTGCGATCTTCTACACCCGGAATCTGTATCTGCACAGTAGCCAATGGATCGTTAATATCTATTTTATCCATCTGTAATTTTTCTATGGCTTTCATTTTGCTTTGAGCTTGTTTGGCTTTGGTAGCTTTGTAGCGAAAACGATCCACAAAAGACTGGAGATGCTTTTCTTCGCGTTCAATTTTTTTATTAAAACTTTTTGCAAATACCAAGCGGGATTTTTTATATTCCAAATATTCATCAATTGGTCGGGGGTAAGAAATAATTCCACCGTGTTCAATTTCTAAAGTTTGTTCGCAAGTGCGTTTTAAAAATTCTCGGTCGTGGGAGATGATGATAAAAGCTCCGTTGTAGTTTTGTAAAAATTTTTCTAACAAAATCTGGGTGTGGACATCTAGATAGTTGGTCGGTTCGTCCAACAAAAATAAATTTGGTTCTTTTAGTAGCATAACGGTCAATTTGAGACGCATCCGATAACCACCCGACAAGTCAGAAATTGTTTGGTTTAAATGTTCTGGTTTTAGTTCAAATTTTCCAGCAATTTTAGCGCATTGCCAGTTGGGTTGGCCGGTTTGTTCTATCAAAAAATCTAGAGCCGTTTGATTGAGATTAATTTTTTCATGTTGTTCTAAGTATCCGAGGCGGGTAATGTCGTGTATATGGATAGTTCCGGAGTCAGGCTGATCTTGCCCTAAAATTATTCGAAGTAGTGTGGATTTTCCTGCTCCATTGCGTCCGATTAGACCAATTTTTTGTTTTTCATTTACAGCAAAAGTTACGTTGTTAAAAATAACCCGCGGGCCATAAGCTTTGGCTAGTTTGTCACAGTTTAAAAGGGTGGCCATAATGGCCATAGGATAACAAAAAAATAGGGCATTGTCCATCTTTGAAATAAAAAAGCAAGATAACTTGTAATATGGGCAACAGGGTCGACCAATATTTAATTATTAATTTAAAAATGCCTATGAACAAAAAACATTTAGCTTATATAATTTTGCCAGTATTAGGAATTTCTTTGCTGATGGGTGGGGTGGTGATGGCCGCTTCTGATAGTAGCTCTACTATCAGAAAGCCGTTTACTGGTTTAGCACAGGCCATTGCAACTAAATTTAATTTAAGCGAGGTCGATGTTCAGTCTGTGATTGATGAGGCAATGAAAAACGGGCGCGCAGAAATGAAAAAAAATTGTCCGAATGAAAATACGCGTTTGACTCAAGCCGTGACTGATGGAAAAATCACTCAAGCCCAGGCTGATTTAATCAAGGCTAAACATGAAGAATTGCAGACTGCCAGAAAGGATAACATGGAAAAGATGAAGACTATGACTGCGACCGAGAGAGAGGCGGCTATGAATGCGGAAAAAGAGTCTTTACAGAAATGGGCGAAGGATAACAATATTCCAGAAGAGTTCGCCGGGATGTACGGTGGCGGCCATGGACGCGGCCCGGGTGGAATGGGACATATAGGAACGGCCACGAAAGCCTCTGCTGATAGTGCTAGTAAGTAAGGTTTAGTTTGGAAGTTATGGGCGCAAAAACCACTCTTAACAAGTGGTTTTTGCGTTTTTGCGGGCGGTTTGCCAGGCTTGGATTTTTGTGAGATAGTAGAAGATATTATGGACCAAACTAATTACCAATTTTATAATACCAGCCCGGCGGCTTGGGAAGCGATGTACCAAGCAATTTTAGGTGCTCAAGAATCAATATTTTGGGAATTGTATTCTTTGGTGGATGATAAAGCAGGACAAAGATTTGTTGATGCTCTGTGTAATCAGGCGGCTCAGGGAATAGAGGTAAAATTAGTGTTAGATGCGATTGGGAGCCGTGATTTGAGCGCTTATAGTTATTGGCGTTTGGTATCGGCCGGAGTGCGGGTGGTTTGGCATAATAAATTAAGGTTAGACTTGCCGAGTCGTTTCTTAAAAAGATTGTGGCACCGAAACCATCGCAAGCTTTTAATCATTGATGAAGAAAAAGTTTTTTTGGGCGGGGTTAATGTACAAGGCCAGGCCGCTGATTGGTATGATCTTCATTTATTTTTGCGAATGTGGCCGGGAGAAATTAATATTTTATTGCGGAGTTTTGCTAAAAGTTTTGTACGAGCTAATGGAAAACCAGAAGAAGTGCAACAATTTTTAAAATTAAGACAAAAGAAAAACTTAGATAGTAAAATTGGTTTTATTATCAATTCACCAGCCTATAATTTGCGTCATCCCTTCTCTTTAAGAAGGTTTTATTGGCAAGCGATTAAAAACGCTAAAGAAAATTTTAATTTAGTGACGCCATATTACTCACCAGATACTAGATTTTTACAGTTGCTTAATCGAGCGACCAAACGGGGGGTTAAAGCCGATATAATCTTGCCGTGGATACCAGATCATCGGTTTATGCAGTGGGTGGCGCATGCTTTTTTTGACCTAACCAAAAAAGCCGGTGGTTCAATTTATTTTTTAAACACAATGAATCACGCTAAAAGTTTTAGCGTAGACAATAACTTGGGTTTAGTAGGAAGCGTCAATTTGACCCCGCGAAGTTTTTTTGTTAATCAAGAAATTTGCGCTTATTTTACTGATGAAAAAATGGTGAGAGATTTGAATAGTATTTTTTCCAATTGGAAAAATGAAGCGACACCGTTATCGGATGTGGGGTGGGGGAAACGAGGAAGATGGCGTCGATTTCGCGAATGGGTGGCTAAGCATTTTTCTGATTACGTTTAATTATGTCTTTATTTTCGTATAATCACGAACGTCCTTTGGCCGATCGAATGCGTCCGAGAAATTTTGATGAATTTTTTGGGCAAACAGAAATTGTTGGTAAGGGAAAACTTTTGCGCCGACTTATCGAAGTTGATGAATTGTCTTCAATAATTTTTTGGGGTCCGCCCGGGGTCGGTAAGACCACCCTAGCTCACATCGTAGCCGAGCAGACCAAATCGCAATTTAGAATGTTGTCCGGGGTGATGAGTGGTAAAGAAGACCTCAAAATGGTAATTGAAGAAGCAAAGAAAATTTTGGAAAGCACTGGTAAAAAGACCGTGCTGTTTATTGATGAAATTCATCGTTGGAATAAAGCTCAACAAGACGCGCTTTTGCCGTATGTAGAAAAGGGGCTAGTGACTTTGATCGGTGCCACTACAGAAAATCCGTCGTTTGAAATCAACGGCGCTTTGCTGTCGCGATCGCGAGTTTTTATTTTAAAAAGTTTGGATGAAAAAGAAATAGTAAAAATTTTGAAACAAGCTTTGCAAGATAAAGAAAGAGGGTTGGATGAACAAGAAATAAAAATTGAAGATGAAACTTTGGAACTTTTGGCCGGGCTGGCTGGTGGCGACGCGCGTACAGCTTTGAACGGTTTGGAATTAGCGGTAAAATCTAAACAAAATAAAACTGGAAAAATTAAAATTGGCAAAGAGGAAATTAAAGAAGCTTTGCAACGTACCCACTTAATTTTTGATAAAAAAGGCGAAGAGTTTTATAATTTAATCTCGGCCCTGCATAAATCCATGCGCGGCAGTGATCCAAACGCGGCTCTGTATTGGCTGGCTAGAATGCTAGAGGGCGGGGCAGATCCGCTCTATGTGGCGCGCCGAGTGCTTCGATTTGCTAGTGAAGATATCGGCATGGCCAATGGCGAGGCTTTAATCCAGACAAACGCGGCTTATGATGCTTGCCATAAAATTGGTATGCCAGAATGTACAGTGCATTTGGCGCAGGCGGTGGTGTATTGTGCTAAATCGGCTAAATCCAATTTGTTGTATAAAGCCTACGGCCAAGCGGCGGAAGATGCACGTAATACTTCGCATTTGGGAGTGCCGATTCATTTGCGCAATGCGCCGACTAAGTTTATGAAAGAAATTGGGTATGGGAAAAACTATAAATACAATCCGGATTTCGTCGAGCCAGTAAAGCAAGATTATTTACCAAAAGAATTAAAAGGGAAGAATTATTTAAAGAAATAAATATGCAAAAATTTCTTTTACACACTTGTTGCGCGCCGTGTAGTATCGCTATTATAGAGGAGTTGAAAGATAAATTTGATCTGACAGTATTTTTTTATAATCCAAATATCTATCCAGAAGCCGAGTATTTAAAAAGAAAAGCGGAAGTGATAAAAGTTTGTGACGAGTGGAAAGTGCCGATGGTGGATTTTGATTATGAAACAGAAAAGTGGGATAAGGCGGTACGTGGTTTAGAAAACGAACCAGAATCTGGTGCTCGTTGTCCGGTTTGTTTTAATGTTCGTCTGAAAAAAACCGCTCAATATGCCGCGAAAAATGGTTTTGATATTTTTGGTACCAGCTTAACCAGCGGCCGAAATAAAAAAGCGGAAGTAATACATCCGCTCGGCCAAGTTTTGGCCGAAAAGTATAAGGTAAAATTTTACGATGAAGATTGGAAAAAGGGTGGCCGACAGGAAAAGGGGAGGAAGATGGTGTCGGATCGGGGAATCTATCGGCAAAATTATTGTGGGTGTAAGTTTTCTATTTTACAATAATTTCTCGACCGTGGTCTAAATGTTTGATAGTAATATCAAACATTTTTTTATTTTTCAACAAATTTTGGATTTTCTCCGGCCATTCAATAATACAAACGGTATCAGGTTGTCCTAAAAAATCTTCAACACCAATATCAATCAAATCTTCTTCGTTTTTGAGGCGGTAGGTATCAATATGGATTAGTTTTTTGATTTTTTCATCATCGACATCGTACATGTTCATTAAGGTAAAAGTGGGGCTGGTGATTTTTTTAACAATCCCCAAACCCAAAGCAATTCCCTTGGCCAAAGTGGATTTTCCCGCGCCTAAATCGCCATTAAGACAAACAATATCGCCACCGTTTAAGGTTTTAGCTATTTCTTCGCCAAAGGTGATAGTTTCTTCGGTTGTATGAGTAATTTTTTGCATATCCATAATAATATGGCATTTTTGGCAAAAAATCAAATTATCCGCTTAATCATTGCCTTTTCTAAAGCTATTTTGTATAATATAAAAGTAAAAATAATTCTAAATTATCTAAGTTTTTTATATGTCAAATGAAGAAAACCAATTACCTCCACCGGATACTACGCCGGTAGAAACTAATGAATCTTTGATACAAAAATCTTTTTTTGAAAAATATAAAATTGCGATAATAGTTTTGGTTTCAGTATTAGTGGTGGTAGCGTTAGGTATAGCAATTTATTTTGTTTTTTTTAGAACAAAAAGTGCGTCGGTTTTTCCAGCTAATAACAATGTCGGTCAAAGTAGTAATGGACAGAATGTTAGCACTAACGGCGGGATAGCAACCGATAGCTCAGATGGTGAAATAGTTGATAGCGATGGAGTATCGGGTGATGTAGTGGCTGATGGCGATGTAGTAGTGTCGGATAACGGTAGCGAGGTAGCGGGTGGGGCAGTGGACGGGGCCAACGGCGGGGGAATAGTGTTGGATGGCGATGGTGGTATAGTAGTGGACGATGGTGTAGCGGACGGGGGCATGGCGGTAGAACCGGACAACAATATTCCAGTAACCGGCGGGGCTACTTTAGTTAAAGATTTATCATATACTGATAAAAAAATAGATTACAGGACTTCAGTTTCTAATTTTGTTTTGGGCAGGCTTGTTTTGACTGGAGCTCAAGATAAAGATGAAAAATACACTGTGGCCAAAGCAGTGTTCCAGTTTACCGGCTCGTTTAATTATAATCAAATTGTCAACCCAGTAATGGTAGTAAAAAATTCTGATGGAGTGGTGGAAAAAACTAAAAGTTTTACTTTAGCCGCGGGCAATCCTTCAAATAATGAGTTAGCGATGATAATTGATTTACCAAAAAATTCTAAAAAAATAATCGAGTTTAAAGGAACTTTAAAAGCGGATATTTCCAACGGTGATAGCGTGGCAGATTCTGTACAAATGATAGTTGGGTTGGGTGATGCCTCAAAATTAGTCTTTAAGACTTACGGCCAAACGATTACTGCAGTCAAGAGTACTAATATGATTTCAGCGGTTTTAGGTGTTAATACTCCCAAAAAAAGTTTAGTGGCTAGCAATGCTATGGTGGAAGCGGCTGAGTTTAAAATGACCGCGCAAAAAGCTAAGTTTATAGTTAGAGATCTGACCTTTAAATTTTCCGGAAAAGATTTGGCTGTCAGCTCTATTAAAAATTTAGTTGTTAAATTTGATGGAAAAGAGGTTGCTAAAAAAGCGCTGTCTACAGAAACCAACACTTTAGGAGTGATAAAACTTGATAATTTAAATTTAACTTTAACACCAGACACTGCCGCTTTGCTGACAGTCTATTATGAAACTGCCGCTGTAGATAGTAAAAATGCTAATATTGATTTATCTTTATCGTTAATCGGCATGACGGCCTTAGACAGCGATAGTATTGATCATGCTTTTGCGTTGGTTGCAAAATCAAGCAGTTTAATTTTAGTAAAAAATTATCCGGTGGTGTCTACCAATGTTTTAACTAATAAATTATTTAAAGGTGTAAATAGCCTGTATAGCATGAAAATTTCGCCGAAAGTCGCCGGCGAGATTGCTTGGAAAAAAGCTGTTTTTACGATGAACGCGACTATCGGTATTTTTTCCGCCGGTATGAATGTTTCCACCCCTGATTATACCAAGGATGCCGTTTACGTAATGTTTGTGCATGGCCCGGGAGTTGTTGCAGGCGAAGAGGGAGAGATTTTAGTGATGAATAATTTTAAAATGTATCGGCAAAATGCTGGTGGAATTTTGACCGAAGTGTCAGGTGCCTTTAACTTTATCCATTATGAATATGGAAAAGTAAAGGTAGTCTTTATTCCGAGTCAAGAGCAAAAAATTTCCGCAGCGGCCAATTATGTATTGCGAGGCACGGTGGTTAATGATTTAATGGCTGGAAATAATGTAAAAACCAAAATTGCTTTGGAATCTACAATATATCAATCGGATATTTTTCCAGTAGTAGGATCTATGACCGGCAATGATAATTTTGTCTGGTCAGATTTGTCGGCTGGTGGCGCGCATAGTGAATTGAGCAAAGATTGGCACAATGAATATTTGTTAGAAAAATTCCCAACCAACGAGCAAGAAATTAGTTATATAAAAGGATAATATATGTCTTTAAGTATTGAGGAAGTGAGGAAAATTGCCAGTTTAGCCAGAATCAAAATGACCGCAGCGGAAGAAAAAAGATACGCAGAAACAATTTCGGCAGCTTTGGATTATATGAAAATTTTGAATGAGGTAAATACTGACGGGGTGGAACCGACCTGCCAGGTAACTGGTTTGGAAGATGTAGTACGCGACGATGTGTCGTGTAATAGTATAATAAAAAAAGAATTAATCAAGCAAATGCCGAGTATAAAATATAATGAGTTGATTGTGCCAGCAGTTTTTAATGATGAAGAATAATATGAAATTGAATGAATTAACATTACGACAGGCGGCGGACGGTTTGCGCCAAGGTGAATTTACCTCGGTGGATTTAACTAGAGCTTGTTTAGTTAAAATTAAAGAAAGAAATGGCGAAATTAACGCTTTCATTACGGTGGCTGAAGAGACGGCTTTGGCCGAGGCTAAAGCGGCCGATGAATTGTTTAAAAGGGGTGCGGCGAAAATTTTGACCGGTATTCCTTTTGCTGTCAAAGATTCTATTGCCACCAAGGGCGTGCGTTCCACGGGTGCGGCGAAAATTTTGGATAATTATGTTCCTCAATTTGATGCTACAACGATTAAAAAAATTCGCGAACAAGGCGGAGTGCTGTTGGGGAAAAATAACTGTGATTGTTTTGGGCATGGCGCTAGTAATGAAAATAGTATGTACGGTCCGGTAAAAAATCCTAAAAACGTCACCAAAGTTTCTGGTGGTTCGTCGGGTGGCACAGCAGCCGCTGTTGCTGACAA
Organism: uncultured Gammaproteobacteria bacterium; assembly: GCA_964516735.1. Classification (GTDB taxonomy): domain Bacteria; phylum Patescibacteriota; class Patescibacteriia; order Magasanikbacterales; family GWA2-37-8; genus JAHJCN01. The sequence goes on along the minus strand of CAZEYR010000004.1, from coordinate 3,182 downwards.
TATGTGTATTTATGGTATCGGTGAAGATACTGGAGGCTCAATTCGTCAGCCGGCTAGTTTTTGTGGAATAGTTGGCCTGCGTCCAAGTTATGGCCGTAATTCTCGTTTTGGGGTGATGCCAATGGCATCCTCGCTTGATACTGTCGGCCCGATGGCTAAGACCGTGGAAGACGCAGCGATAATTATGAATGAAATCGCTGGTCAAGATAAATTGGATGCGACTACTGTATCAGAAAGCGTGCCGGATCATACTAAAAATTTAGAGAAAAGTCTAAAAGGGATAAAAATTGGTGTGCCGAAAGAGTATTTTGATGTGTCGGGTATGGACGAAGAAGTTGAAAAAATTACCAGAGCCCAAATTGAAAAATTAAAACAACTCGGTGCAGAAATAAAAGAAGTTAATCTGCCACATACCAAGTATGCCATCGCCGTTTATTATATTGTAGTGCCCAGCGAAGTAAGTTCAAATTTTGGGCGATTAGATGGCGTGCGTTATGGGGTGCGTGTTGAGGAAAAAGAATTGTTTGATCTTTATGCCCAATCCCGCGCCGACGGCTTTCACGAAGAGGTAAAACGTCGCATTTTAATCGGTACCTACGCCTTGTCAGCTGGGTATTATGACGCGTATTATAGAAAAGCTCAACAAGTTCGCACTTTGATTCGCCGTGATTTTGATTTGGTATTTGGCGAAGTGGATGCTCTAATTACTCCTACATCACCCTTTCCTGCTTTTGGTCTGGGAGAAAAATCTACCGATCCGCTGGCTTTGTATTTAGCGGATATTATGGTTAGTCCGGCTGGAGTGGCGGGCGTACCGGCTATTTCTGTACCGGCTGGAGAAACTAAGTCTGGTTTACCGGTTGGAGTGCAGATTATAGCCGACCGCTTGCAAGAAGAAAAAATTTTTCAAATTGCTCGACAAATAGAAAAAAATAATTAATTTTAAATATATGCCTAAAGGAGAAAAAATAACTACTAAGCCGCTGATTACCGCCGGTGAGATGGTGAATTATCGGGATAGCTGGCGTATTTTTAAAATTATTACGGAGTTTGTAGAAGGGTATCAATTTTTAAGGGAACTTAAAAAAGAAGTGACTATTTTTGGTTCTGCTCGGTTACCGTCCAACAATAAATATTATCAGGTCGCGGAAGATTTGGGTTTTTTATTAGGAAAAAATGGGTTTACGACAATTACCGGCGGCGGTCCGGGGATTATGGAAGCAACTAACAAAGGGGCTTTCGAGGCTGGCGGCGAATCGGTCGGCCTAAATATTCAATTGCCATTTGAGCAACGGATTAATCCGTACGTTAAAAAATCTATTGCTTTCAATTATTTTTTTCCTCGCAAGGTCATGCTGATGTCTTCAGCTTGTGCTTATGTTTTTTTGCCGGGTGGGTTTGGCACTTTGGACGAATTTTTTGAGCTAGTGGACAATATGGAACTGGGATATTTGCCAAGGTCTCCGGTAGTTTTAGTCGGCAAAGTTTTTTGGCTTCCAATTATCAATTTTTTAAGAAAAAAATCTTCACAGGAAATTAATTCTGTTTTGGAAACAGAAATAGTCCGTTGGCAAATAGTGGACACCGCTGAAGAAGCCTTTAACCTTATTAAAAATATGGCGGATCGGCAGATTGTTTTGCCGGCTCAAGGTGGCGGAACTTTGGATTGGATGGTGTTTAGAATAATGGCTGAGTTAGTGGATGGTTTTGAATTTTTGACAAAGTTAAAAGATGATGTGACGGTGCTGGGTACTAAAAGTATTTTGCCCGGAACTCAATATTACAACGGAGCCTATGAATTAGGGAAAATTTTAGCTAAAAATAAATTTACTATAATTACCGGCGGCGGTCCGGGGATTATGGAAGCAACTAACAAAGGGGCCTTTGAGGCCGGGGGGGATAGCGTTGGTGTCGATATACGTTTTGAACACGGCAAAGAACGGCGCAATAATTATATTACTAAATCTATCAGTTTTTATTTTCCATTTGTTCGTAAATTGATTATTACCGCGCCATCTAAAGCTTTTGTCTTTTTTCCTGGCGGTTTAGGTACTCTACATCAGATGTTTGAATTATTGACTTTGGTGGAAACTAAAAAAATTGAGCCTATGCCTTTGATTTTGTACGGAAGCAAATTTTGGCAACCACTTTTGGATTATATTCATCAGTTACATTATGATTTTAAAACCATTTCCGCCGAAGACGAATTATTTTTACGGGTGATTGATCGGCCGGAGGAGGTATTGGAGTATTTAAAATAAGATGATTCCATATTTTCAGCTTAATTCATTTTTAGTGGGACCGCTCACTATCCAAGTATGGGGTTTATTTGTGTCGCTTGGAATTTTAGTGGCTTTGTTTTTGTCTTATCGTTTATCCAATAAATATTTTTTGTCGTATCAGCTAATTTTGGATGTGGCAGTTTGGGTTTTGGTGTTAGCCTTGATTTTTGCCAGAGTTTTTCATATTGTTTTTTATGATTTATCGTATTATCTGACGGATCCGATAGAAATATTTAAATTTTGGCGCGGGGGAGCGTCATCATTGGGTGGTTTTTTTGGAGCTGGATTGGCGGTTTGGATTTTTGCCAAAGCAAGGAAATTAACTTGGAAAAATTTATTGCCATATTTTGATATGATGGCCGTGAGTTTGTGGCTGGGCTGGGGGATTGGGAGATTGGGGTGCTTTTTTATCCATGATCATCCCGGTCGTTTATCCAATTTTATTTTAGCGGTAAATTTTCCGGGTGGAGCACGTCATGATTTGGGGCTGTATGAATCTTTATTAGCATTTGTTTTGTTCGCAATATTTTTTATTTTCTTCGAAAGATTGGTACGGCGCGGTTGGGGGTGGGTTTTTGGTTTATCTGCGGGTGTTTATGCGATGGCGCGATTTTTGTTGGATTTTTTACGGGCACGAGATTTAGAAAATGCTGATACTCGCTATTTGGCTTTAACTCCGGCCCAGTGGGGGATGGTAGCGGTAATTGTAACGTTGACTTTTGTTTTGTTTCGTAGTAAAATGGGCAAACGAGAATAAACCCGTGGAGGGTTCGCCTAGTGGTCTATGGCGCCGCCCTGGAAAGGCGGTTGGTCGCAAGGCCTCAAGAGTTCGAATCTCTTACCCTCCGCAGTTCGCAACGAAGTGAGTTTAAACGCTCACTTTTTGCTTTTGTTAAGGGT
>CAZEYR010000003.1:0-47591 GCA_964516735.1 uncultured Gammaproteobacteria bacterium | reverse complement strand
GCTGGAATCAACCGACCGATAATCACATTTTCCTTCAAACCTTCCAGATAGTCAATCTTGCCGGTGATGGCGGTATTGATCAAAATCTTGGCGGTTTCTTGGAAAGAAGCGGCGGACAAGAAACTCTGAGTAGACAAGGAAACTTTACTGATACCGAGCAATAATTCACGGCCGGTAGCTAATTTTCCACCGTCTTTTTTGGCCAAACGATTGGCAAATTCCATTTGAGACTTCTCCACCACTTCGCCCGGCAATAAATCGGTATCGCCGGCATCTTCCACATACACGCGGCTGAACATCTGCTTGATAATCAACTCCATGTGTTTGTCGTTTACTTTCTGGCCTTGAGAAGAATAAATGTGTTGCACTTCGCTGATGATATATCTCTGAACGGCTTCCCGACCGCGTAATTCAAACAATTCTTGCAGATTGATACTGCCGTCGGTCAACTGATCTCCCTTTTTTATGGTATCGCCATTTTTAACATATAACTTATAGCCCAACGGCACGATAAACTCACGCACACGCGGACCTTCATAAGTCAAGATCATATTAGTCTTGGTGAGCTTGACATTGCTTTGATATTTGGCTTTTACTTCTTCACCGGAAGAGCCGCGCACCGCCAATACGGTATCGGCTGGCACAATATCGCCGTCTTTTACCATTACTTCGTCTTCGGCTTTCAGTTTAATTTTCAATTCATCCATGCCTTCAAAGTGGATACGAACGATTTTTTGACCGCGGCGCCCTTCAAAGATCTTCTTACCGGAAACGGATGTGATAATTTTACCATCAGCATCTTCAACTTCTACTTTTCCATCTACATCGGCCAAAAAAGCCTGATGTTTTGGAGCGCGAACCTCAAACAATTCTTCAACACGAGGCAAACCTTGAGTAATATCCGATCCGGCCACACCACCAGTGTGGAAAGTACGCAACGTCAACTGAGTGCCCGGTTCACCGATAGATTGAGCGGCAATTACACCCACCGCGGCTCCATCTTTAGCCGGTTTGTTGTAAGACAAGTCAAAACCATAACATTTACGACAAACACCTTTTGGTAAACGACATTGAAATACACTGCGCACACGCACTGATGGCAAATTAGAATCTTCAATTTTGCGACAGGCCTTATCATCGATAATCTCATTAGCTGGCACAACTACTTTACCATCAATTACTACATCTTCTACCGCATAACGGCCCCAAACACGATCGGATAATTTCTCACCCATTTCTTTAGATTGTTCAATGGTAAATAATTCACCGTTCTTGTCCCCACAGTCATCTTCTAAAATCACTAGATCTTGAGCAACGTCCACTAGACGGCGAGTCAAATAACCGGCATTGGAAGTACGTAGCGCGGTATCAGACAAACCTTTTCTAGTACCGTGAGAAGAGATAAAAAATTCCAATGGGTTAAAACCTTCTTTAAAGTTGCCCTTTACTGGCAATTCAATAATATCGCCGGATGGAGAAGCCACCAAACCTTTCATACCGATAACCTGACCCAACTGGCCCATGGTACCTCTCGCGCCGGAATCAATCATCGCCCAAACCGGACCGTTTTTATTCACCATAGCTTGGTTGTTGGCCAAAATTTTATCTTTTACTTCGGTCCAAATTTCCAATATCTTACTCTTGCGTTCAGCTTGAGTGAGCAAACCTTCACGATACTGATCTTCAACCTCCAAAACGATATTATCACACTCTTTAAGTAAGGCGGCTTTTTCTGGAATCTTTGGAAAATCATCCATACCCAAAGAATATCCAGATTTTGTAGCATATTTAAAACCCAAATTTTTCAATTCATCTACAAAGAAAGCGGTATCTTGTTGACCATAATATTCCAAACACAAGGAAATAATTTTAGATAAACGTTTTACATTGATTACCTCATTAAAGTACGGCAATTTGGAAGGCAATACGCTGTTGAACAAAATGCGGCCAACCGTAGTTTCCATCATTGGATCGGTGCCTTCTTCAAATTTTTCCAGATCTCTAAAATGCACTTTGATCACATCGTGCAAGTCAATCAAACGAGTCTTATAGGCCAAAATCGCATCTCTTTCTGAATAGAAATTTTTAATCGTTTTCTTATTTTCGCCTTCATTAACCCGGGTTAGATAATAACAACCCAACACGACGTCCTGTTTCGGAGTGATAATAGGCTGACCGGTAGCCGGCTTCAACAAGTTCTTTTCGGCAGCCATTAAATTTTCCGCTTCATCACGAGCTTCAGCGGTCAAAGGTAGATGCACAGCCATTTGGTCACCGTCAAAGTCCGCATTGAAAGCGGTACAAACCAACGGATGTAATCTGATAGCATTACCTTCTACCAAACGTGGGTGAAAAGCCTGAATACCCAAACGGTGCAAAGTCGGAGCGCGATTTAATAACACACGAGTATGCTTGGTTAGTTCTTCTAAAATATCCCAAACTTCATCTTGTTCGGATTCAATAAAACGACTGGCGGAGCGTACATTGTGAGCCAATTCGCGTTTGATCACCTCGCTCATGATAAACGGTTTAAAAAGTTCCAAAGCCATGCGTTTTGGCAAACCACATTCATCAATATTTAAGTTTGGACCAACCACGATTACCGAACGGCCAGAATAGTCCACACGTTTACCGAGCAAATTTTGACGGAAACGACCTTGTTTACCTTTTAAAATGTCGGCCAAAGAGCGTAATTGTCTTTTTTGGCCAGTAGCGGCAGTCACAGTCTTGGCATGACGAGCATTGTTGTCTACCAAAGCGTCGACTGCTTCTTGCAACATACGTTTTTCGTTGCGACAAATTACTTCCGGAGCATTCAACTCGAGCAACCGACGCAAACGATTGTTGCGATTGATTACCCGGCGATACAAATCATTCAAATCAGAAGTAGCAAAACGACCGCCATCCAAAGCCACCATTGGGCGTAAATCTGGAGGGATGACCGGAATACACTTTAAGATCATCCATTCTGGACGAGTATCATTCATGGCCAAGCTCTTCAAAAGTTTGCGACGACGAATGATACGTTCTAATTTAGCGCCTTTGGCATTCTGTTGTTCTTCAGTTAATTTTTCAATAGTTTGTTCAAAATTTACTCTTTCCAATAAATTGCGTACGGCTTCGGCGCCGATTGAGGCTTCAAACAAATGACCATAACGCAAAGATAATTCCTGATATTTATTTTCAGAAATAATCTTCATGACTTGAATTTCTTTTAATTCTTTATCCGCCTGTTGAAAATCCGCATCCAAAGCCTTTTGTTTTCTTTCAGTTTCTTGTTGTAAACTGCTCAACACTTCAGCGCCGGCTTTTTGGTCGTTAGCTTTTTTAATAGCTTGTTCCAATTCGCGTTCAATCTGCTTTTTCTTGGTCTTATACTCTTGACGCAATAAATCAGAAGTTTGTTTTTTTCCTTCTTCGTCCACATGAGTGATAATAAAAGAAGCAAAATAAATTACCTTTTCCAAAGCTTGGGCGGACAAATCCAACACCAAACCAACTTTGGAAGGCACCGAGCGCAAGAACCAGATATGAGATACCGGAGCAGATAATTCAATATGACCCATGCGTTCGCGACGAACCAAAGAATGAGTAACCTCTACTCCGCACTTGTCGCAAACGATACCTTTGTAGCGAATTTTTTTATATTTTCCGCAATAGCATTCCCAGTCTTTAGTCGGACCAAAAATTTCTTCGGCAAACAAACCGCCCTTTTCTGGTTTTTGAGTGCGATAATTAATAGTTTCCGGTTTATGAACTTCGCCATGAGACCAGGAGCGAATCACTTCTGGAGAAGCCAAGCGCAAGCGAATGGCATCAAAGTCCATAGATTGAACGTGTTCGTAAGGCATAGTAAAAGTTTTTATAGAAGTTATTATTTAGAAGTAATTATTTATTTTCTGTTTGATCAACCGAAATAGTCTTTTCTTCTTGTTGTCTTTGTTTCTCTTCTTCAGCTTTTACTTCTGCCGCTGGACGATACGCGCCGGATTCGGATCTTTTCAGAAGTTCTACTTCCAAGCCCAAACCTTTTAGTTCACGAACCAACACATTGAAAGACTCTGGAATATTTACTCTTTTCACTTCCTCGCCTTTGATGATCGCTTCATAAGCTTTGGAACGACCCGGCACATCATCGGATTTGATAGTCAAAATTTCTTGCAAAGTGTGAGCGGCGCCATAAGCCTCGATAGCCCAAACTTCCATTTCACCAAACCTCTGGCCGCCAAATTGGGCTTTACCGCCAAGAGGCTGTTGGGTGATTAAACTATATGGACCAATAGAGCGCTGGTGGATCTTGTCTTCAACCATGTGGTTTAATTTGAGCATGTAATTATAGCCCACTGTCACTTTGTGATCATATGGTTCACCGGTGCGGCCATCATACAATTGCATCTGGCCGGATAATGGAAAACCCGCTTCTTCCAATTTTGTTTTGATTTGTTCTTCATTTAAACCATCCAATGGCGGAGTAGCGATCTTCATACCTAAAGAATTGGCGGCCAAACCTAAATGAGTTTCCAATAACTGGCCTAAGTTCATACGAGATACTACGCCCAATGGAGACAAGATAATATCAATCGGAGTACCATCTGGCAAAAACGGCATGTCTTCGGCTGGCACTACTCTGGAGATAACACCTTTGTTACCATGACGACCGGCCATTTTGTCACCCACTTGAATTTTACGCATATCAGCCACGGTAATCTGTACCTGTTTGATAACACCCGGCTGTAATTTGTCGCCGGCTTCAGCGGAAAAAATCTTTACCCCAATTACTTTGCCATGTTCACCGTGTTCCAAATATAGAGAGGAGTCACGAACATCACGAGCTTTTTCACCAAAGATAGCGCGCAACAATCTTTCTTCGGCAGACAATTCAGTTTCACCCTTTGGAGTAATTTTACCAACCAAAATATCACCGGATTTTACTTCAGCGCCAATACGGACAATACCTTCACTGTCCAAATTCTTTAATTTTTCTTCACTGACGTTTGGAATGTCGGAAGTGACTAATTCCGGGCCAAGTTTAGTTTCACGTACATCTACGGTGTAATCTTCAATATGTACGGAGGTATAACGATCTTTCTGCACGATTCTTTCCGACAAAATTACCGCATCTTCGTAATTGAAACCATCCCACGCCATGTAAGCAACCAAAACATTTTGACCCAAAGCCAATTCACCATCTTTAATAGAAGGGCCGTCAGATAAAGGCTGGCCTTTTTTAACCTTATCGCCAACACTAACGCAAGGGTGTTGATTTATACAGGTAGAAGCGTTGGAACGTAAAAATTTATTTAAATTATAAGAAAATTTTTCACCTTTTTTAGAAGTCAATACAATATGACCACCATCCACTTCGGTAATTTCACCGTCAGCGGCGGCAATCGCCATGTGGCCAGAATAACGAGCAGCAGCTTGTTCCAAACCAGTACCTACCAATGGGGGTTGTGGAGTGATACAAGGCACAGCCTGTCTCTGCATGTTGGTACCCATCAAAGCACGGGTAGCGTCATCATGTTCCAAAAAAGGAATACAAGAAGTGGCGATAGAAATACACTGATTAGAAGCCACATCAATATAATCAATTTCAGAAGCCGGCGAAACACCCGGTTCGCCATGCACACGAGCTGGGGTATTTTCTTCTACAAAATAACCTTTATCATCAAACTTAGTAGTAGCCGGAGCAGTCACTGCTTTTTCTTCTTTAAAAGCGTTCAAATAAACTACTTCATTAGTGACACGAGGTTTAATTTTAATTTTTTCTACTTTGGCTTTAGCTAATTTAGCGGCGATGTCTTTAGTGATCAAAGTGCCGGTGGCAACATTTTCTAACTCTTCCGACAAAATTTCACCTTCGGTAAATTCTGGTTTATTTACCACTTCTTTCAAAACTTTTCTGTAGGGGGTTTCAATAAACCCAAACTCGTTGACACGGGCATAACTAGCCAAGTGATTTACCAAACCGATATTCGGACCTTCCGGAGTAGCAATTGGGCAGATGCGACCATAATGGGTAGAATGCACATCGCGCACCTCAAAACCAGCACGATCCCGAGCCAAGCCGCCCGGACCCAAAGCTGACAAACGACGTTTATGCTCCAGCTCAGACAATAGATTGGTCTGATCCATAAATTGAGACAACTGAGAACTCATGAAAAATTCACGAATAGCAGAAACTACCGGACGAGCGTTAATCAACTTGTTCGGGGATAATTGTTCAGCTTCATAGGTGCTCATCCGATCTTTGATGATGCGTTCCATGCGAGCCAAACCGACACGGAAACGATTTTGAGCCAATTCACCGATGGCGCGAATACGACGGTTGCCCAAGTGATCGATATCGTCCGGTTCTTCTTGAGTAACATTTAGGCGAATCACTTCTTTCAAAACCAACAACAATTTTTCTGGAGACAAAACACGGTTTTCTTTTTTGTCAAAATCTTCAGAGATATAACCTAAATCAAATTTAGTATCAAATTTATAGACACCTACGCGCCCTAAATCATAACGATCAAAATTAAAAAACATGGCGTGGATTAAACCTTTAGCATTATCAGCAGTAGCCAAATCGCCCGGACGAATTTTCTTGTAAACTTCAATCAAGCCTTCATCAGTGCTTTCTGCCTCATCTTTTTTGATGGTGGCATCTACATAATCAATTGTTGGATGATTGTTAACATCTTTAAATAAATCAACCAATTCATCATTACTACCAATACCAAAAGCGCGTAATAGAGAAGTAGCGGCCACTTTGCGCTTCCTATCAACCTTGATCCAAAGCACATTATTTTGATCAGTTTCCACTTCAATCCATGCTCCGCGATTTGGAATAATTTTAGCGCCATAATAACGACGGCCGCGAACATTTTCTGCAGTAAAGAAAACACCAGCCGAACGAATCAACTGAGAAACCACTACACGTTCAATGCCATTGACAATAAAAGTCCCCCGATCAGTCATGCACGGCACATCTCCCAAATAAATTTCTTGGGTCTTGGTGGATTTGGTGGCAGTGTTGGTCAAACGAGCGGTCACACGAAGCGGGGCTTCAAAAGTAGTGTTACGACTACGGCAAGTCATTTCATCAAATTTTGGTTCATCAATGTAATAATCTTCAAAATAAAGCTCTAAATTGCGACGAGCAAAATCAGTAATCGGAGAAATTTCGTCAAAAAGCTCTTTGACGCCAAATTTTAAAAACCAATCATAGGAATTTTTCTGCACCTCAATCAAATCCGGCAACGGAATGATATTATTGGCTTGACTTAAAAACTTACGGTCTGTGGACTTAAGCGACTGGGGCTTGAAGCTAGGCATAGTAAATGTTTAAAAACAAGTTTATTTATTAATTTTATTTAAAAGCAGAACAAAAAAATTCCCCTTCTTTCAGGTGATTAGGAAAGTTTTCTCTAATTTTAGGCAAAAAGCAAGGCTAGCATGGAATTTTTATTACCTTGCGCGCAGCATGAAAAAGTAATTTCAGCCACGCTCTATTTTGGCTAATTTTAGCCAAAATTTTTCCGAAGAATTAACTCCTCAAAAGTTATTTAAATAATACTAAACTTTAGGATATTTGTCAAGACAAAACCGTTTTAGCCAAAATGTCAAGAGTTACTATTTTTTTGGCTAATATTAGCTAAAAGTATTTTTTTACCTTTTTCTTCTACTTTTTTATCCACAGCAATAAAATCCCTTCTAGCTTTCCACTTCCACTGCCCTACTTTATCCACAGCTTGACACTTATTATAAATATTTTACAATGAAGGGACATTTTTCTCTACTAAGCTGCGGGAGAGTCGATGTTTCAGCCGGATTGGAATAAAAAAACTCTCTCTCTTTTCCTTAACATTTATTTGTTTCGGAAAAATGTTTTTTGCTTCAACCCGATCACTAAAACATGCGCCTCTTTACGCAGCTTAGTGGGAAGAATACATCCAAACACTTTTTTAAGGTGTTTTTATTTTGTCCACACCCCATTTTTGTGATATAATATTCTCATCTATGGGTAGACGAAGTCATTACAAACCCACTTTTAGCGAACATATCAATTTAAACCCCGAAATCGGTCGGGGTTTATTGGCTATTTTCCTTTTTGTCGTAGCTGGTTTGTCTGTCTTAAGTTTTTTTTCTATGGCTGGAGTAGCTGGGAAATTCATCGACTCCCTTTTAGCTCTAATTTTTGGCCAAGTACGGTTTGTTTTCCCTGTTATCTTATTAGTTATCGCGATTTTATTGATTAAAGACTTAGAATATGAATATCGTTCCACTCACACTTTTGGGGCCATTCTCTTTTTTTTAAGTTTCAACGGTTTAATCCACCTCTTTACCAACTGGAATAAATTTGAAGAAATGACCACTCTAGCTTTGCAAGGCTATGGCGGAGGAATTGCTGGTTTGGCTTTGGCTTGGCCGGGCGCTAAATATGTAGGATTTTGGGGCTCCACTTTAATTTTGTTTGCTCTTTTTTTGGTCGCTATTATCTTCTTGTTTAACACTTCCTTGGCTCAATTGGTAGAAATAAATAAAAGAGCGTTGTCCATGTTTGGCTGGAGCGGACAACGAATTTTGGGTTTTTTTGGCGGTTTCAAGCAAAATGATCAAGTAAAAGTTCGCGGTGAATACGAAGAAGAAGATGATGAAAACGAACAAATTGATGAAGAAATAGCTAGTGATGAAGACGAAGAAGAACATCGTATTTTTGCTAAACGCACGATTGTAAATAAAAACGAACACGAAGAAGACGACGAAACCGAAGATAATGAACGCAAAAAACAACCAATGATTATTGTTAAACCTAAAATTGATTACAAATTACCTTCAATTGACACTTTACAAGTTTCCAAATCCAAACCTACTTCTGGCGACATCAAAGGCAACGCCGAGGTTATACGTGACACTTTTTCCAATTTTGGCATTGAGGTAGATATGGGTGAAGTACGCGTCGGTCCGACCGTCACCCAATACTCCATGAAGCCTGCTCGCGGAATAAAACTCTCACGCATCACCTCCTTAAGCAACGACTTGGCTTTGGCTTTGGCCGCTCACCCGATCCGCATCGAAGCCCCAATCCCCGGCCAAGCTCTGGTTGGTATTGAAGTGCCAAACCAAAAAGTGGCCATGGTCACCTTGCGCGACTTGTTAGAAAGCCCAGAATTTAAAAACCGCAAACACAACATGTGTATTGCTTTGGGTAAAGATGTGGCCGGTAAAGTTTGGTGGGCTGATTTACCAAAAATGCCACACTTATTAATCGCCGGCTCCACCGGCAGTGGAAAAACTGTTTGTATCAATACTATTATTTTGAGCTTACTTTTCCAAAATAACCCAGATACCTTGCGTATGATTATGGTGGACCCCAAACGTGTAGAATTAACTCTCTACAATGGCATTCCCCATCTTTTAACGCCAGTTATTACTGATCCAATAAAAACTGTTAATGCCTTAAAATGGACAATTGGTGAAATGGAAAAACGTTTTGATCTTTTAGCCAAAAATGGCAATCGCGATATTGACTCTTACAACAAAAATCACTTAGACGACCCAATGCCACATTTGGTATTTGTAATAGACGAACTGGCTGATCTGATGGCCACTGCCGCCAGCGAGGTTGAAGCCGGCATCATTCGCATTGCTCAAATGGCTCGCGCTGTAGGGATTCATTTGGTTGTAGCCACCCAACGACCGAGTGTGGAAGTTATCACCGGTTTGATGAAAGCCAACATTCCGGCTCGTATTGCCTTTTCGGTGGCTTCTATTATTGACTCCCGCACTATTTTAGATTGTCCGGGTGCGGAAAAATTACTTGGTCGCGGTGATATGCTTTTCTTGACTGCCGAATTATCCAAGCCCAAGCGCGTTCAGGGCGCTTATGTATCAGAAGAGGAAATGAAACGAGTAGTAGATTATTTAAAACAACAAGCCGGTGAACCAACTTATGACGAAACTATTGTTGCCAAAGGAGGCAGCGGTTCCGGTAATTTAAATATATTTGGCGGGTCCAATGACGACAACGATCCGATGTTTGACGAAGCCAAACGAGTGGTAGTGGAAAGTGGCAAAGCCTCAGCGTCTTTACTCCAACGTCGCCTTAAATTAGGTTACGCCCGTGCCGCGCGCATCTTAGACGAATTAGAAGAAGCCGGCATCGTTGGCCCAGCTGACGGAGCCAAACCGCGCGAAGTATTTACCGAACATTTAATGCCAACCGCCGAACCAGAAATGCCTGAGGAAGAACAAACCATGGACGCGGGAGGCACTGTTTTTGATAATCCGACAAACAACGGAGAAGACGAATCTGACAACGAAGAATCCGACGACGAAACCGAAAAAGAAACCGACGAAGAAGCGGACAATGAAGAGATTGACGAAATTGTCGAAGAAGAGGAAAATGATAATAATAAAAACAAAAACCAAAAAGAAGATTCGGACTTTTTTACCTTATAAAAATTATGTCTACTTTTTGCGCCAAAAAGATCGCTTCCCCACTCTGCCTTGGCGACAAATTTAAAAAAGCTCGCGAGGAGCACGGTTTTACTGTCCAAGATTTTACCGGCAAAACCGGCTTATCCGAAAAACACATCAACTGCTTAGAAAAAAATTATTTTTCCGAATTGCCAAAAGCCAAAGTCTTTCGTTTAGCCTACCTCCGAGCCTACACCAACACCTTTAATTTGGACAAAGAAGCGATTTTAAAACAATTTGCCGAAGAAGGTGGTTGGAATGATCTAACTAAGAATCAAAAAGTTAGTCGTTTTAGTTTTTCTTCTCTGTCCACTCTGTCTATCGTGGCCAGAAATTTTTTAATCGCCGGATTTGTCATATTATTTGCCAGCTATTTAATCTGGCAGGTCAAAGGTGTGATGACTCCACCCAAACTTTTGGTTTATACACCAATTGAAGGCATGGTCACTAGTCAGTTAAATATCGCTGTACAAGGCACTACCGAGAAAGAAACTCATTTGACAATCAATGGACAGGAGGTACGCCCAAATGAAAAAGGTCAATTTGATTCTCCGGTAGACTTGTCAAACGGCATAAATGAGATTACTATATCTGCAACCAAAAAACACGGAAAAACGACCACTATCACCAGACATATTATTGGCAAAATAAATCCAGAAAAAATAGAAAAAGTAAGTTTAAAATAATTTTTTACTTAATTTGAGCAACTATGCCCAAACACGTTAATGAGGAGGTAAGGAGTAAATTGAAAGCTGCCGCCAGTGCTATTGATCAGATTAAAAGTAAGTTCGGCGATGGAGCAATCATGACTTTCGGCGAAGCCAAAACCATGCAGGTGGATGTCGTACCTACTGGTTGCTTATCTTTAGACATTGCTTTAGGGGTAAAAGGCGTACCACGCGGGCGCATCATAGAAATTTATGGTCCGGAAGCCAGTGGTAAAACCACTTTGGCCCAACACATCGTAGCTGAAGTCCAAAAATTAGGAGGTATTGCCGCTTTCGTAGATGCCGAACACGCTTTGGATCCAGATTATGCTAAAAAAATCGGAGTAAAAATTGAGGAATTATTAATTTCCCAACCAGATACTGGTGAACAAGCTTTGGAAATCGTGGACACTTTGGTTCGTTCCAATGCCGTGGATGTGATTGTCGTTGATTCAGTGGCGGCCTTGGTGCCAAAAGCGGAAATTGAAGGTGAAATGGGTGATTCACATATGGGCTTACAAGCTCGCCTGATGAGTCAAGCTCTTAGAAAATTAACTGGCATTGTTAGCAAATCCAAAACTGTGGTGATTTTCATCAACCAGACTCGTATGAAAATCGGCATTGTATTTGGCAACCCAGAAACTACTACCGGCGGTGTGGCTTTAAAATTTTATTCTTCTATGCGCATTGAGGTTCGCCGAGCCGCTCAGATCAAACAGGCTGATAAAATTATCGGCAACCGCGTAAAAATTAAAGTGGTAAAAAATAAAGTAGCAGCTCCTTTCCGCACTACTGAATTTGATATCATGTACAATGAAGGTATTTCTATTTCTGGTGATGTTTTAGATACAGCTGTCACCTATAATGTAATAGATAAAAAAGGCAATAGCTATTTATACGGCGAAGAAAAATTAGGCGTCGGCCGTGAAACTGCAAAAAAATATCTCAAAGACAACCCAAAAATACTAAAAGAAATTAGGGAAAAAGTGTTAGTTGCCGTTGAGGCCGGCGATGCTTTGGAAGAAACTCCAGCCAACAACCTAAACGAAGAGGATGTTCCTCCACCACTTGAAGAATAAATTTTAATTTTTAAATATAAAAACTATGGAAAAAACTTTTCCCATCAAAGAGTCATTGGGCGTCGGCTGGAAAATAATGAAAGAAAATTTTATTTTTTTGGCTGGCATCCTATTGGTATATTATTTAATTAGTTCTGTCCCTTCACTTTTTAAAGGTGAAGAATATTCTATCCTTTACAGCATTTTAAGTTTAGCCGGTTTTGTCGTCGGTTTAATGATGCAAATGGGTATTATCGCCATTTCTCTTAAATTTTGCGATAACAAAAAACCAGAATTTAAAGAACTATTTCACACAAAAAATTTATTCAACTTTATCGTCGGCACCTTGATTTATGGATTGATTGTGATAGCTGGAAGCATTTTATTAGTTGTGCCGGGTATTTATTGGGCTTTAAAATACCAATTTGTTGGCTACTTAATCGTAGACAAAGGAATGAAACCGATGGAAGCTCTCAAAAAGAGCGGCGAAATGACCAACGGTCTAAAATGGAATTTATTAGGCTTTTATTTGGTTATCTTAGGCGTCAATTTATTGGGCTTGTTGGCTTTGGGTATTGGTCTGTTGGTAACTGTACCTACTACCACTTTGGCCTATGCTTATGTTTACAGAAAAATCTCCGGTGGTTCTCTTACTGCTTCACCGACCCCAACCACCCCTCCCGCTGCCACTGTTTAACATATCCAACAAATAAAAAACCGCTCGCACTCTGCAAGCGGTTTTTTATTTTAGTCGGGGTGACAGGACTTGAACCTGCAACCTCATGGTCCCAAACCACGTGCTCTAGCCAATTGAGCTACACCCCGATACGTGCCGAGGGCGGGGATCGGACCCGCGACGCAAGGATTTTCAGTCCTTCGCTCTACCACTGAGCTACCTCGGCTTAACGTTCGTTATTATACCTGCTACCAACTAATTTTTCAACTCCTCGTGGACCGATGGGGAATCGAACCCCAGACCTTCGCCTTGCAAAGGCGTTGCTCTACCAGCTGAGCTATCGGCCCAATTTTTAACTAAAAAGTAAAAATAGCATACCAGTAATTATCAAAAAAGTCAATAATGTGGTAAAATATTAGCACTATTATCTAAATTTTTATGACTATTAATTTTTACGAATTAAATTTTGTCGCCCAAATCGCTCTGTCTATGCTCTTGGGTGGTGTTTTGGGCTGGCAAAGAAGTCATTGGGGTCGCGCCGCCGGCTTACGCACCTACGCTCTGGTAACCGCTGGCTCCACTCTGTTCACTATTTTATCTACTTACGCCTTTGGCATGAATGATCAAACCCGAGTCGCCTCGCAGATCGTCACTGGCATTGGCTTTTTGGGCGCTGGCGCAATTTTACACAAAAAAGACCATGTGGAAGGTCTTACCACTGCCGCGGGACTTTGGATGGTTGCGGCTATTGGTATGGCTGTAGGGGTCAAATATTACGTTTTAGCAGTGAGCTCCACCCTGATCATTTTGGGAATTTTGATGATTGATGATAAAAACCATCGATCGTCAAAAAAATAAACTGGCGACGATCCAAAAAAGGAAAGCTAAATCATTTTTAAAATACGGCACATCCACCAAACCGTGCACCAACAAACCAACCAAACAGGCTAAAATACCGGCGCTATATACCAGCCCGGTTTTTCTTTTTTGCCATCCCAGATAAAACATGACTGCTACTATTCCAGTCATTGATAGCATCCCCGTTAAGCCAATTTCGTTCCAAAAATTAATAAAAAAATTATGCGGATAAATCAATCTTTCCATTTCTTTTTGATTATAAAACGGTTTTTGTACCTGACGATAAAACTGCCGTATTCCGCTCCCTAAAATAAAATTTTGTGGCGATTTGGTAAAAAATGTCCAAGAATAACTCCATAGTTTCAAACGATTTTGACTAGCCCGATCCTGAAATAAAATTGCCGAACGGAGCGGAGCAAAAATTAACCCTGCCACCAAACCCAATAATATCAAAACTATGGCCACTTTTCTTTTGTTTAAAAAATACAAACTAGCCACTACTCCTGCCCCCAAACCAATCCACGCCCCCTGCGACCAGGAAAATATCACTGCCAAAACCGCCAACACCA
This sequence comes from uncultured Gammaproteobacteria bacterium, assembly GCA_964516735.1. GTDB lineage: Bacteria > Patescibacteriota > Patescibacteriia > Magasanikbacterales > GWA2-37-8 > JAHJCN01. The sequence goes on along the minus strand of CAZEYR010000003.1, from coordinate 33,256 downwards.
TCGCCATGCTTAAAAATATTTTTTTCTTCAACTCTGTATTTTTATCTAAAAATAAAGTGCTGGACAATAAAATAATTGGCACTAAAAATAATCCAACCGCATTGGGCGAAGTAAAAAAAGATACTACTCGCCCGCCCAAAACATCATCCCACAAGCTTGGCGAATACCACGAACCAGTTAATTTTTGCACCACAGCTACCACGCTCACCGGTAAAGAAGAAGCCATCAATGACCAAATCAAAAAATTTTTATCCAGCTCATGGCGACGCGCCACCAATATCACAAAAGCTAAAATTGGCTCTAAAAAATAAGCTCGCCACTGGCCGGCGGCTTTAAATATTGCGGACCAATAGGCGCTAACCCCGATTCCGGCAGTAAAAACACCAACTGCTGAAGACACCAAAAACAAACCACCAAAAATAGACAACCATTTATACTTCGCGAAAAACTTTTTTAACTCTGGCCAATCTTTCTTAAAATATTTAACTAACCAAGCTAAAAACCAGGCGCCAAAACTTATTTCCAGCAAGGTACTGGGCAACGAACCAAAAGAAAATCGTACCAAATAGGCCGGTAAAAATAAAATTAGCAGAGCGGTTGCCCAGCGAAAATTTTTATAAGAAAAAAATCCAAAAACTAAAAAATAACTTATGGTCAAAATATTTTCCATAATTACCATTTAAACTCTCCGCTGGTCAACATGTAATCCAGCCGAATAATATTATAAGAAATAAACTCATTTTCAATCGTGCCATCCATGGCCATCTGTACCGCCTTTTTCCAAGGTACAAACACTGACACTGCCTGCTCGCCATCGTCTTGCGGTAAAGGATCCGGCATCAAATCTTTCGCCACATAAATATAAATATCCCAAAATAATGTATTACTCGGTGATTTGGTAAACAACAATTTCATTTTTTTAGCCCGGAAGCCACCCTCTTCCCGCAGCTCTCGCATCGCCGCTTTTTTGGGCGTATCGCCCGCTTTATCCACTCGTCCGCCCGGCAAAAACCAAACATTTTTCTTGTAGCCGTGCCGATACTCATTGATCATCAGCAATTCTCCTTTTTCATTAAAAGCCAGCACGCTGACACTGGGAAATCTTTCACAATATTCAAACACCCCTTTTTTTCCGCTCGGCAAAACAACATCTTGATGGTAGATCCTAAAAATCTTCCCCTGATAAACTTTTTTTGTTTTGCCAAATTTTATTTTCATATTTTACTAATAGCGATAATGATCTGCCTTGTACGGCCCAGTTACTGGCACACCTAAGTAAGCCGCCTGTTTAGAAGTTAATTTTGTCAATTTCACCCCTAATTTACCCAGATGCAATCTTGCCACTTCTTCGTCCAATTTTTTTGGCAAAGTATAAACCTTGCCAGATTGATATTTTTTATTTTCTTGCCACAAAGAAAGCTGCGCCAGAACTTGATTAGTAAATGAACTGCTCATTACAAAGCTAGGATGGCCGTGGGCATTGCCTAAATTTACCAAACGACCTCTGGAGAGCAGGATCAAGCACTTCCCGTTGGACCAAACAAATTTATCTACTTGCGGCTGAATATTTTCTTCTTTAATTTTTTTGGCTTTTACTTCTTTTTCTAACCAAGCCACATCAATCTCGCTGTCAAAATGTCCGATATTGCAAACAATCGCCCCGTCTTTCATTTTGTTCATGTGCGCGCCGGTGATCACCTCACAACAGCCGGTCGCCGTCACAAAAATATCACCAATTTTAGCAGCAGTTTCCATAGTCACCACCTCATAACCTTCCATCGCCGCCTGCAAGGCATTGATTGGATCAATCTCTGTCACTAAAACTCTGGCCCCAAAACCACTCATACTTTGGGCGCACCCCTTGCCCACATCGCCATAACCGGCCACGACTACTACCTTACCGGCAATCATGATATCAGTGGCACGTTTGATACCATCGGCCAAAGATTCACGACAGCCATATTTATTGTCAAATTTTGATTTGGTGACAGAATCATTAATGTTGATTGCCACGGTGCCCAAAGTGCCTTTTTCCATCATCTGATACAGTCTGTGCACACCAGTGGTGGTTTCTTCCGAAACACCTAAAATATCTTTCAATAATTCTGGATGCTTTTCATGTACCAATACAGTCAAATCGCCCCCATCGTCCAACAATAAATTTGGACCTAGACCATTTTTAAATTTTAAAGTTTGCTCTACACACCACCAGTATTCGTTCTCTGTCTCGCCTTTCCACGCAAAGACTGGCACGCCAACTTTGGCAATCGCCGCGGCGGCATGATCTTGAGTAGAAAAAATATTACAACTGCTCCATCGCACTTCTGCCCCTAATTTTACCAAAGTTTCCACCAATACGGCGGTTTGAATGGTCATGTGCAAACACCCGGCGATTCTAGCGCCTTTCAAGGGTTTTTTACCGCTATATTTCGCTCGCAAAGCCATCAAACCCGGCATTTCTTTTTCCGCCAACACCAATTCTTTTCTCCCCCACTCCGCCAATTTAATATCTGCCACCTTATAATCATTCGCCATAAAAAATAAAATTATTTAGCCTGTTGTATTCTGGTAAATTCGTGAATAAAAATACGCAAAATAAAACCAGTGCCAAAAATAGATAATAAGCCAATAAAAATAAATAAATAATTAAAATTATAAACATCCGCCACATAAGCTCCGGCAGCGGCCGCTACCGCTGTCCCCAAGCTGATAGTGGTGTTGTAAACACTCCACTCATAACCGGCCTTATCGCTCCTTGTACAACGCATAAAAATTACCGTCCACCCGGGATAAGCCAAGGCGCTGCCCGCCCCATAGATGAATTGCAATAAATAGACATGACGCAATTCAGTACAAAAAATATAACCAAAAGGAACTGCAGACATTAAAATGGAACCGATAAATAAAGTCAATAGCTCACGACGATTCCCGGACTCTTCGTCAGTCCATTTGGCAATAATAATCTGAAAAAACGATTTTGTTACTAACTGTATGGCGGTGGCCAGACCAATGGTAGTGACTGAAGCCCCATTAATGGTATTGAGCATAAACACCGCAAAAACCGGCTGGATTAAACCGAAACCACCCAACAAAAAAAGGTCGGATAAAATTAAGATGCGAAGAATTTTGTGCATAATTATCTAGTTAAACTTATTTTTTGACCAAAAGCCTTTTCATAACGAGCAATAAATTCCTCATTGCTAAACGAATAATCTTGGGTGCCAAAAGTTTCAATAGCATAACTGGCCGCTACCGAACCCATCTGGGCACACACCCTCCAATCATAACCTAGCTCATAGCCAACAAAAAATCCAGCACGGAAAGCATCGCCGGCTCCAGTCGGATCGTCAAAAGATTTTGGTTGGCAAACTCCCACTTCTATCTTTTCTCCTTCTCTCGTTTCTATCAACGACCCTCTTTCTCCTAAAGTAGTAATCAAAACTTCAGTATTGGCTAAAATCTCTTTTTTATTCCAACCCACTCTTTCTTCTAGCAATTTAATTTCATAATCGTTGCCAATCACAAAATTAGCCAAGCTAACCATCTTTTTTAGTTCTAAACCGCTAAAAGAAGTGATCTGCTGACCCGGATCAAATACCGTTTTTATCCCTCGCTCCCGACAGTCTAATAGGTGCTTGGTCATTACTTCTTTGTGAGTAGGGGAAATTAAAGCGACAAAGGGTCTTTCTTTAATCGCCGCCAGTTCAACTTCTTTAGCCGATAACAACGGCCCGCCAAAAAAAGCAGTGATTTGATTATCATCGGCATCGGTGGTGATATAACACGAAGCAGTCATCTGCTTATCGTCTTTTATAATATAATCCGTGCTAATTTTATTTTTTTCTAGGTGTTTTAAATATTCTTGACCGTCTTTACCGACCGCAGATACTAAAAGCGGTTCACCGCCAAGCAAAGCAATATTATAAGCGATATTACCGGCTGTCCCACCTCGACTTTTTTCCAACCTATCTACAGAAAAACTAACATTTAAAATATGAATCTGGTCTGGCATTATATGATGCTTAAAGCTATCCGGAAAATTCATAATATTATCATAAACTAGAGAGCCGGAAACTAAAATTGACATAGCCGAAAAAATTAAAAAACAAAAAACCGCAAACCGCTAATAATATAACAAAATAATAAGCGATTGTCTATTAAACACCAGCCAAGTAGAGCTCATCGGTTTTAAAAATCCGCACATTTTTCCCCTTGTCTAGAAGATGTTTTATCCCCCCACCGTTGATTTTCTTGTCCCACACATCTTTTTCTCCCATTACCACCCATTTTATCTGCGGTGTCTCACCGATCAAATGCGCACAAGGAGTAAAACCTCCATTCCTACAACTACAAGGTTCTAAAGTAGAATATATAGAATATTTCTTTTCCCGCCAATCCGGGCTATTCTCCCTCAACATACTCAAAGCGTCTTGTTCGGCGTGTAAATTGCCTCGACGATAACCCCAGGCCGAAATCTCAAAATTTGCCATATCTACCAAAACACTCCCCACCTGATAGCCATGTTTTGAACTGTTGGAAAATTCAGAAAAGCGCTCTGCAATCTCATAAAACATGCCGTCAATTCCGCGCCAAAATAATCTTTTAAGATGGTCAGACATCACACACTCCACCGACCCACCCTCATTAATTTTGGTATCAAACAAATAACGATAGGGATAACCTTCAAAAGCAGTTTTGCTTTCCGACCCCGTCTGATAATTAGACTTGTTGTTAACGCAATAAACGCCATTAATGGTGGTCCCGGATAAACTAATTGCTTTTTCAATCATAGTTTTAATCGTACCGCCGGTAGAAATCAAACAATCAATAATCCCCACTTTTTTCCCCTGTATAACCTTCGGCATATACATTAAACGATTATAATAACCGGTTTTTTGTTCAAACTCTAAACACGGCGCATTATAATGAAAAGATTTACAAATTACCAAAGGTAAATTTAATTCGGCCGCTACCAAAGTGGCAATTCCAATCCCATCCGCCTCAACCGTCAGAAGCACTTCTGTATCCTTGGCAATCATCTTAGCCAAATATTGAGCCAATATTTTATATAATCCATGATCAACCAATGTGAGCCCTTTAAACGGATAAACAAAATATTTATACCCGCTCACTGAACCACCTAAATCATCGCCTACCACATAAATATTAGCTTCCCGATACAAATTTAAAACCTGATCCAATTTTTCTTTCTCTACCAAAATTCGCTCGCGCATTTTACCAACTTCTCTTTCTAAAACATCGGGCTGTTTTGGCATAAATTAATGATTAAAAATAAAAAACCACTCTTTAGAGAGTGGCTGGTTGTTTTTTTGTTTCCAAGAAAACGATACCTCCGCTGAGCCAAAGTGTACCAACTAATAATCCGCCGATCACATCGCTTAAATAGTGCACCCCGAGATAAATACGGCTAAAACTAATCAAAAAAATTAAAAGTAAACCACCCACCACAATCAACCAACGATGCCAGCCAAATATTTTTTTAAATACGTAATATACTATAAAACCATAAAAAACTACAGCAATTGTAGCGTGCCCGCTAGGAAAAGATGACAAATCTTCCAAGTAAACCGCCATATCCACCGGACGCGGCCGAGAAATCAGATGTTTCAAAACATACGTTGTCGCTGTAGCGCCACCGCAAGAAAAAAATAACGGCACGATATATTTTTTTTCATTTTTCTTCCAAAAATATCCAGCTATTAACAAGGCTAGGATCACTACTATATAGGATTTACCCAACATGGTAATCACAAAAAACACATTTTCCAACCAAACATGCCGCCAAGACAAAACCCAAACAAAGGCTTGTTTATCCAAATAATGTATTAAATCCATCATAAAAAATAGTTACACCTTTAGTATACTACCATATTTTTTAATTTTCTTAAACGCATCCCGAGCCATTCTACCCAAATTGCCATATTTAGCTTGTCGACCGACCAATTCCATAAACCCTTGGCCCCGCACTGTTTCTTCTTTTATCTTTCCCACCACTTCCAACGGCCCTTCCCAATAATTAATCACACTAAAAATCATTTCTTGAGTTTTTACTGGCGGACGAACCACTAACTCCATTTGTTTTTCCGGTATTTCTATTTTCCACTCTATATGATATTTAGCTTTGGTTTTTTCGCTTTCCCATTCTTCGCCAAGTGGAGTAATTTTAATATTATTCGTATGTTCGGAATGTCCGTCGGCATACAAAATACTGGCCAAGAAATCTTTTTTGTCGCCTTTTCCGTATTCATAACACACCAGCTCAATATTGTTGTCCAACTGCAAAGAAAACCATGTCCATGTATCTTTATCAAAACTGGTATCCGCCCATTGATGATCCATCCAAGATTTTCCTTTTACTTTTATTGGCTCTCCGTTCACAAAAACCAACCCGGTGGTCTGCAAATTAGTGTACGAATAATAATAAGTAGTTTTATCGTGCAATTGCAAATAGCCCGTTCCACCCTCTAAGAGCGGCTGTTTGGTAGAAATTAATTTTAAATCAAAATTTTCTCTTTTGAGGTGGTAGCTATTATTTTCAAATTCTTCAATTACCGAATTTACATAGCCACCACGAATACTAATCGGGTTGGTAAAATTAACATACATTAGCGGTCGTTTAAAGCTGTCACGGGAAATTACTGAAAAATACTCCACATCGTCTTTAAAGTCTTTGGCATTAATATCAGTCAATAACGAATGGGCAAAATACACGGTTTTAATTGGAATACGGCTTAAAAAAGGGATGCTCACTCGCTTGTTGTCCACTTTAAATAAGCACATCATATAGGCAAATTGACGGCCGTCTTCAGCTTCTAACCAGCCGTTATAATACCACCACTCCACCACACAATTGTGAGGTCCACCGTCTTGAGGAAATTTCAACGGATTCATATGTTTTTTAATTTATCTAATAAATTATCGTTGGCCGCTTCCAAATAGGTAGAGGCCGGGATGATTTTTTCTAACCCACCGAGTTCTTTTTTAATTTTTTCTATACTTGGTATTTTACTTTTTATTTCATCTATTGTTAATCCCTGCTCTTTTAATTCTTTTTCCAGCCACTCCATACCCACTTGCGGCGACAAAAACATAGCTGACCAATTTCCAGCTACACATAATTTTTCCGCCGCTACTCCATAAATCATTTTCATGACTCCAGCCTGAGCGGGGTCAGCGAATTTGTCCGGGTCATTGACTGGGGTTGGCGAAAAATACATTTGTGGCGGATTAGACTTTAATAAAGCGCTAAAACCAATAATCACGCCTGTCATTTTTGTATTAATTAAAAATTTACCTAAAGCTTCAGCCCCATATTGGGTTAGGTGTGCCGCCACCACAACCACTTTTTCTAAATTGGGAAATATTTTTTGGAAAAAATTAATAGCAAAAAATTGATTGGTACCGCTGGCCACGGCATCTGACAAAACTAAAATTTTTACCTTTTTCGGATTTACGCCCTCCAAATTTGGCTTGTTTACTTTTGCGCGACGACCGAGCGGAGTACTTGTATCCGGCACATGACTTATGGACAAAAGCACGTTGGTTGGCGTAATGCCGTAATTAAAATAAAACCCTTCAGACAGACAGGTCTTTTGTCCTTCGCGCAACAAATCCACTATTATCAACTCTTCATTCGGATTGTTTAGCCCGGCCAATACCTCTTTAACTGCCGGCATTTGCACCGCCTGATGACCGGCCACCAGAGCATCAATACTGCGCTTGGCGCCCGTATGCCAACGAGCGGGAATATATCGCAAAGCGCCATTTTCCCACCCCACCAAACCGGTAGTAATCGCCTCAGCCTCCGGCGAAGTAAAAACTAAAATTTTTATTTTTCCTGCCAAACGAGCTTCGATATAACCCAAAATTCTTTTCTCTCCCGTCCACGTCTTAATCATCGGATGATTTTTTGTTTCCATTTGCTTTCTAGAAAAAACCAATGGACGAGCCAGTGGTTTTTTGGATAATTCAAAAAATTTTTTTAGCAACATAAATTACAAAATGATCTTTTTTAATTCACGTCTCCTTTTGGCCCAATCGGGAATAGTTTTGCCAACCAATTGCCAAAATTTTGGCGAGTGATTCATTTGTCCCAAGTGGCACAACTCGTGCACTACCACATAATCCGTCAGGTGCTCGGGCAATCTTGCCACTCGATAATTAAAGCTGATTGTTCCCCGGCTACTACAGCTGCCCCATCTGGTTTTTTGATTACGAATATAAATTTTTTTATAACAAAAATTATACTCGGTGTTAAATTTTTCTAATTTTTGTTTAACTAAATAGTAAGCCTCCTTTTTTATCGTTGCAAACTCTTGATGCGATCCGCCGATTTTAACTTTGTTTTTATTTTTTTCTTTAAACCAAGCAATTTTTTCTATAAGCCAATCGGCTTTATCTTGAATAAATTTTTCCAATAAAAAATTAGGCACAAAATGCGGAGCAGTCAATATCACGTTGGCATCGCAATTAACACTCAGGCTCAATCTTTTTGCACCTCGTCGACGGCGAATTTCATACACCAAATCGCTATTTTGCAACCGAATTTTACTTTTCATAACTATACCTAATAAACACCATTTAAAAATTGATAGCTTGCAATTTTTGCATATCCAAATCGACTGAAGTGTCAACTGTCTGTGTGGCTATTTTTTCTGAAGAATTTTAGATGATCGGCGCCTGCCCGGTCGGTGGCTGTTTTTTAACTACTCCACAATTACTTTTTATAACCGATTCAAGTTTGGCGGAGAGGGAGGGAGTCGAACCCTCGGTCCCTTGCAGGACACCGCTTTTCGAGAGCGGTACTTTCGACCACTCAGACACCTCTCCAAATCGTAGACTGGCCAGACAATAAACCACATTCGTGTATTAGCACAACTGATAAGAAAATTATTAGGCCTAAACTGGTCGGGCTGACAGGACTTGAACCTGCGACCTCATGCACCCCATGCACGCGCTCTAGCCAACTGAGCTACAACCCGTTAATGCGGGGACACGCGTTACATCGCTTGGCCCCACAATTTCAAATTTTTATTCTAACACCTCTAATCCTTTCCGTAAAATATCACCATTTCTCAACAAAAAAGTCAATAGGGGCCTCTCCAAGATATTAACCGACATAAAATTATTAATTAATTTTTATTTCTACTCCAAACAACGTAAGTCTCCCCCTCTCTCGCAATGTTATAACCGTTAAAATTAGTCTCTGGAGTATCCGCTAGGCGGCTACCAGGTATAAGTTTTTGTTTTTTTACTTGCGCATATATTTCCTCGGCGACTTCTTGAATATTAGTTGAGTGCACACCACGATTGCTAACGCAAATACGCGCTTCATCAAAATTATTATTTCGAGCGATTTCAGTAACATATTCCACAGCAGAACGAACAAATTCTTCGGCCCTAATTTCTCTTTTTATCACAGCGTCAGTTGGGTTCAAAGCACGAATAATTAATACTTTTTTTCCACCTTCAGTATCAGCTTCAATCGTTAAAAAAGCCCCAAGTAATCGCAAAGTTTTGTTAGATTCCTGGGCCATGAGCACAGCGTTAATTTTCTGAAATTTATTTTCTGCTAATAGGTTTCTCTGCTTATCATAACAAGCATTGCTAATATCTCCGGCAAAAATTCTACCAAGACCATGAACGGCGTAAAATTTTACAGGTACAGTTGATATATTTTCTTTTAAACTGGCTTTTTGCGGATTTTCTATTTTATCAATATTAGCATTGATATTTTTGACAGCTTTGACTATGTCATAAAATTCATGACGAATATCTACAGATAAATTTTTATCAGCCAACGCCTTTCTTTTACCAATTAGGCGCCACGCGCTTTCAATATATGAAAGTGTGGAAGCTGTAAATCTTTTCTCGTCAGGATTAACAAAATGTTGTAACACCTCATCTTCAAATAAAGAATTCCACGCGTTCATGAGGTCTTCAGTAATTTCCCCTTGTGAAGCCACACTGGCTTGCCTAATTGCATTAAAGTGTCCGGGGGCTAAAATTTTATGAAGGGCCATCATGATTGCGCTCGCCGAATTCTCACACTCACCCAGCATCCCTTCTTTGCCAATTTGAATTCTCATAGCCTCCAACAGCATGGCAAAATTTTCGGCAGGAGATAATTCGTCAAAAGCCGCCAAATATTGTTGTAAAATCTTTCTGTCGGCTTCTTTTTCCGGGACACCATCAGCTTTACTAAGTCTTGACACCTCTTCGTCTATAATTTGGTAAAGCCCCTCCTTGGTTCCCAACTTATCGAGCGTTTTAATAAATTTTTCGGTATCAGATATTCTTTTCTCCATTCCCTCCAATGCTTTTGGATTCAAATTTGTTGTGTTTCTTATTTTATCCAACTTAATCAACATTTCTGCTCGTTTTTGGCGTAAACTTGTTACAGACAGCTCCAAAAATAGTTCGTTGGCACAGGGCTCTTTTTCCATGGCGGAGACGACATTTTCTGCATTCATCATCTGTAAAAGAAACTTTTGGAAAGGTTGATTGGCTAACAATTTTTCTTTTTGTTTTCTCAATTCTAAAAGCAACAACCTTCTCTTTTCTAGCTGTATAGGATCATCGCTTGCCTCTTCAGCTTGCGCCAGAATGTCCTCAAAAGATAACTCCCTATTTTTGCACTGCAATTGGTATGTTGGCGCTCTATCCCCTGTTGGGAAATAACTTGGAGCACGGGTGTCAGAATCTACCTTGCAAAGATTGCGCCATTTTAATATCAAAGAGCCGCGGTCATTTAAATTTCCGTATGAACCAGTTTTAGCCACAACAGCATTAAATAATTCCATGTCCAATTCAGACGTCTCAAGAGTCGGTGGAATAGTATCATTAAGAATAGCGCCTTTTAATTCTTCTATTTTAGTTTGTATTTCATCCAATATTTTGTCAATTGCTTGTGGCTCTTTAATCTCTTCGACTGAATGTGCTAAACCGTGTGCTTTCCAAAAATTTTCTAAAGTATTTTGAACAGCCGTGGTGAACGAATATGGGTGCGCCTCTCTGTTTTTGAGAGAACATCTTAGTGCCGCTAATTCAACGTTGATTTTGGCCAAAAGCGGAAAATTTGTCATACCGAAACGCCTAACATATTCTACCAGACCATCAACTTGTCGATCAGAAAGCGCTCCCCCTTTCTCCAATGTTTTAATAAGCGGCATAAGATTTTGTTGCCACGGACAAAAATCCATTCTGGCAGAAATCCCTTGTAAGTCGAGCAATCTTGGTATAGCTCGATGTAGTGCGCTTTTATTCATCAAATTTTCTTTGATTTCGTTTCTCTCCTCTTTGTTTTTAGGCAAAAAAGAGTTGATGATCATGGCTGATGTTCTAAAATTAAAATTGGTATTTTGAACATTTTTAAGAGAAACTTCTAATGGGACTCTCTGCTGCAAACAAATTTGCAACAAACCGTCTGGCAAAAGGCCTTTAGAAAAACAATTCATCGCACTTTCTAACAACTTATCCTTATCTAAGACAAGCTTGTTTGCTTGAATTATTTTTTGCGCATAATCATAATTTTCTTCCGCAATAAATTCAAAACATCTTTTTTCAGCACTATTTTTTATGGCACTACTTAGAGAAGATGCCTTTTCGGGAAAGGTACTTTCATACCATTTGACAAACTCTTTTGGCACCTGACCATCCCAATTTTGGTCAAAATATTTTGACCAAAAATTTTCTTTGTTTACAAAGTTGTTGGACTGACGAATTAGACGCACCACGCTTTCTGCCTGTGTAAAATTATTATTTTTACAATCTCTAATAAACGGAATAAACACTTTGCCTATCTCTGTAAATGACGGTTCTATATTTGTTCTTTTTTGGAGTTCAGAAAATCTTTCACGCCATTCTTCTGAGTTATAAAAATTTTTCAAACAATTATCATAGCCGGCCAACACATCTTCCCTACACGCGTTGTAATCAGGAATAACATGTGTGAAAGCCTCCAGCCCATCGACATAATCTAACCTTGCCCCTCTCAAACACTTTTTATAGACGCCACCAACCGCCTCGGGCAATTCTGTAATAAAATTTATTTTTACTGCAGGATATGCTTCAAGCTCTTTGCTCAAACCTTTTACCGGATCAGAATATGATACAATAAGAGACGAAAAGTATGTCAGCAATCTACGGATCAAAAAAGGGCGAAACTCCCTAACAATATCTGGTTCTATTTTGGATAAAAGAACCAATTTCCTCAAATTGTGAAATTCGCCATTCTCAATTATCACCCCATATTGTTCTTTCAATTTATTTAGTAAGATGGGGAGAGAAAAATCCGGTTCTATCCCCGTCACACCTACAACATGACTAATTTCGCCAATTTTTCTGAACCCTATACTCGCAAACAATTCTTGTGTCCGTTGATAACACTCCGCCTTAAAATCTGGTTTAAAACCAAAGACTTCAACAAGATACTGAATATCCCTATGGTCTGCCATGTAACGAAAGAATTCATCCAAAACAAGCGGGCGTAATTCTTTTTGAAAATCAAAATCTATACCGGTTGTTTTAGAAAGTTCAGCAATCTTTTGTTTTGCGTTGTGCATTCCTACAGTCTTAAACACTTTATCTATAATTTTTTTCTTTAACGGACCTTGAAAATCCGGGTGTCTTGATAACAATCCCGCAAATTTAAATTCATCAAATTTTTCTAAACTGTCCTTTTGGATCCAAAACAAATATATATCCTCACTTTCCGAGGCTGTAAAAACAGGCTGTATATTGGTAATTTTAATTAATTCTTTTATATTAGTTATTAGCCCTTTTTTATAATATTTTTTATAAACGTCCTTCAAATTTTGCTCCATTGCTGGTGTTTTTGGAAAATCAACACCGGTAGTACTTATAAGGAAACTTAATACTTTTATGACATTGTCGTTATAATCACTATGTTCTATCTGAAAAATACACCTCTCATACAAGATGGCCAATGGCTTCGATAATTCACCCCGCCACGGTAAATCAACCCCAACATTCTTGGCAATAGCAACCAATCTTTTTATTCCTTCTTCTGTGCTCTGTAAATTAAGACGCTCAATGGTCTTAACAGATTCTTCCAAAAACTTAGTTTTAAAAGCCTTTTGTCGCGAATCTGGTTTAATTCCGGTAATCTTTTGTATCTTTTCCGCAATTTCCTTTCCACCTATTTCTTCACGGTTGTATTTATTATAAACAAACAACAAACTTGCATAGGCTTGCTGAATTTCGTTGGAGACTCGTTTGTAATCAAAACCACTCAAAAGCTCTTCCATCCTGTTTAGGGCCTTCTGTGCCATCTCTGCATGATAGTCCGATTGTCCTATCCTGCTTATGCCACTAAAAATTTCTTTAACTTCACTTTCGCTCACATCAAAGAAATCAGCATCTTCCCATGATATCCCTGTTAACTTTTTAAATCGTAAAAGATTTTCTCTTGTTGTTGCACTCGAGTTATACTGAAAGCTAATAAAAATAATATTAACATAGATGGATTGAATGTGACGCTTAGCTTCTTTATTTTTTCGTAAAAAATTTAATTTCTCCAACGGCATCTCTCCGCTGTCAATCAATTTTTCTAAAAAGCGTGACAACCACTCCGGATTACTACAAGACAATACCGTGTTTATAATATTTTGTTTTTTTACTCGTTGTGCGAGATATTCAGACCTTTTATTATTTTCGGGTAATACGATATCCAAAAGTTTTTTCTGTTTATCTTCGGACATACGAGCAACAGCTCTCACAAAAATTTCATCTTCTACATTTGGAAGAACTGGATTAATACCAGACAGTTCAAATAAATCTATAATCCACTCGGCTCGATCCTCTCGCATCAATATAAAATAACTTTGTTGTACGGCAGCTACAAAATCTGGGTCTTTCCAATCAATATTAACGCCGGTATGTTCTGTGATAAAGGAGATCTCGTCATTTCCATTATAATTTTTTATTTCTGCAATATACCTATTTTTTAATTCTATTTTGTATTTTGTAAAATCCACTTTTTCGGCACAAACACTATGGACAAAATTTTCTAAGATATCCAATGTGCTTGATAATTTATTGGGGTACTCAAAAAAACCGTCATCCTCCCTGCTATCTCTACAGTGCACTTGATATTCTGAGTATGGATTTAATACTTTTTTGATCAGACCTTCCATATACTTTGGAGGTAATTTAGGCAAGACATCAAAAAAAGCAATTGCTTGGGTGGCACCACTCAAAAAATTTTTCGATAAATTATCTTTATACATCCTTTCAATAAATGGTTTAAATTTTGAGAGTTTAAAGTCTGGTTTATAACCGATAACCTCAAACAAACCTGCTAAATCATGAAAGGGAAACGACTCAGGATATTGAAGCCGGCTCAAACAATAATTGTCTACTAATTCTTGGGCTTCGGGTCTACGAAAAATAGTTTGATCAATTTTGTGAGACTCAATAAGACCTTTCATCACATCTCTCATATTAAAATAATAATCATCGTAGTCTGTATCGTATTCATATGAAGAAGAATTAAAAAATTCTTGTATCTGACTTAGGGCTTTAATTTCACCTTCTGTATTATTATTTTCCATTTGCTCTTCAATAACGGCTGCCTTAATTTGTTTACGACCACCTTTTTCACCAAAAAATTCACGCATAAAAATACAAAATTAATAAATTAAACTATTTTAGAGTATGATCGATTGTCTACCAAACACATTTCGGTTTGACCGTCCTGTTGAATTTCTCTACCAGATGGATTACAAACAACGGGATTGTTGATGTTTTCCGTAATAGTCCAAAGCGAATAAAACCGGCTGTAATATCTGTGAGTGGCAACTGCGCTGGTTCCTGTTGGTGATTTAAAAAAATAACCGGAACCCATTTGTTCCGTAAAATCGTAGCCTTTTTCTTTCATGAAAGACTTAATAAGCTCTGGATTGTCGCCTTTAGTAATATATTTGTTTTCTCCGATATCCAATTTTACAACGTCTTTATTACTAAAAACTAATCGGGCAATACCTTTAATTTGAGGCCAAGGATTGCCTTCTTGGAAAATAACCGGGGTATAGAAAATTACAAAAATACCTAACGCCAAAATAATCAGCGAGATAAATAGCAAAACCGTTTTATTTTTTGATTGGTGTTCAAAAATCATAGCGTTTATTTTTTCTCTTTCCCTTGATTACAACAACAGTGGCAATTATTAGAATAAGTCCTATTCCTTGCAATCCAGGACTGTCGTCATGTTCGCCAAAAATAATAAAAAATACCCCTAACAATATTGCTAGAATTTTCGGGATCCAATATAAAAGCTTGTTTTTTATATCAGGGTAGTTCATTAGTTTATATTATATCTCAAAAATTAGTTTTACTAAAGAATTGCTTTTTATAGCAGAAATAAAAACAGCGACCGTGAAGTCGTTGTTCTTATTTACATTTTTAGGTATATGGGTCGCCTTGTCCTCCGTAATTTTAGCTATGTTTAGCCAAGAATATGGGCCTGCGCCGATAATAAATTGTCTTGGCGGAAGGGGTGGGATTCGAACCCACGGTCCACTTGCATGGACGACAGTTTTCAAGACTGTTCGATTAAACCGCTCTCGCACCCTTCCAAATTTTTTATAGAATAACATAAGCAAAAACAAAAATCAACCTTTTTCAGGCTTAAAATTGACAAAACTCAAAAGAACAGCTATACTTCTGCCGAAAAAGGTTGGCGCTTTTGCCGACCTTAAACGTGGAGGAAGCGATGAAAAAGAAGCGCCGTTCAGAGCCCCCCGACTCCCGGCACAGCTGTGCCATCAAGGGTCTCCTGATGGGGACCCACGAAGCACAGATTCTGATCCGGGGCCACCTGATCCCGGACATTTACGTCGGGGTGGACGCCCTCCGGCTGGCCATGGGAAACGACATCCCGGGCCTGCACCAAAGCCGGGGCACGCGGGGTGTGGTCGGGGTCTTCGACCTC
Organism: uncultured Gammaproteobacteria bacterium; assembly: GCA_964516735.1. Lineage (GTDB taxonomy): Bacteria > Patescibacteriota > Patescibacteriia > Magasanikbacterales > GWA2-37-8 > JAHJCN01. Next base: position 17,283 of record CAZEYR010000003.1, on the reverse strand, counting down.
GGCCAGTTCCGCCAAAAGGCAACGGTGGCCCAAGCGAAGAAGTTCTCCAATGTCTTCGCCGCCCACCCCAACCTCTGCCACGCGGTCTTCGGGGGCGACCAGGATTAGCACCCCCACATCCTTCACCTCCCGCCCGGGCGCGCACCTGCGCGCCCGGGCACCCCTTCCTTATTTTTTCTTAAACCAACCACCAATTATTATCGCCGCCTTTTGAGCGGTGTTTTTTATTATCCCTGCTCGCGCCCGAGCCAAAAATCCCAAAAGCATCATTGCCGCCCCACCACCCACCACTCCCAAATACTTTTTTGGCAACTCTTTATTCTCATTATTTAAATTTTGTTTTTTTAATAAATCATCTGACACTCCCATTACCACCACATCTTCGTTAGATCTTGGCCAAACTTGTTTTTCATTTTTGTTTTCTCCTACTATTCCCACCACCTCTACTAGCTGACCCTCAGCAAATTTTTTCTTATCGATTTCCGCTCCTTGCTTGAAATACACCTCAATTTCTGCCGACCCATCATCCACATACATATAATTGCTTTTAATCTCCGTGATCTCCCCATTAATTTTCACCAAACTTCCCAAAATTGTTTCCTCTTGCGCCACTTCTTCCGGCGTCATCTCTACCGCCACTAAATTGTTTTCTGTCGACAAAACGTCTATATCATTCCGGCTTTTTATTTTTATTCTTTTCGTTTGCCCGATTAACCCCAAATTACCTTGCACCGAAATTTCATCGCCATTTTTTAATTCTGGAAAATCTTTTTTATATTGATAAACCTGATAAGCATCATCCATAGTAGAAATATAAAAATACTGCGTGCCAAAAATTTTTGGCACCACACTCACCACCCCAGTCACCCTAACCCACTGTCCGGAAGTTTTGGATGAACTGCCGGTCTGACTCGCCCCTGCAAATTCTTTGTTTACCCCGCTGCTTGTTTTATCATTTAAAAATTCCGCCTCGACTGACACCGACAAAATTCTAGGGTTTGGCTCACTCACCCAAAATTGTTCATTAAAATAATTATGACTCTGTCCGGATTTAGCAACACCATATTCTATTTTATTCGCCAAATTTTTATCCGGCGTTAAAAGTTCAATTTCTCCACCCTGATTGTTCAAACTAAATTTAGTAACCGCTCTTTTAAAAATTAAAAAACTATCAGCGTGAATTATGGTTTTTTCTGGAAAAATATAATCCTTGTCGTCATATTTAAGCAACCAACCCGCGACATCAATAGTTTGCTTGCTTTTATTGTATAGCTCAATAAACTCCTCACTGTCATCTCCATTTGGATTGGGTAAAACTTCGGTAATCACCACTCCATTATTACTCACTGTTAATTCTTTTCCAATAGAAATTTTGTAACTTTTTTCGTCTACCGTGCCAACCGTGCTGGTGGCCGTAACCTTAACCATAAACAAACCAGAAGTAGCAAAAACATGCTCTACCACCCCACCATCCAAATTACTCCCATCGCCAAAATCCCAGTTATAAAAAATATTTCCGCCGCGCGGATCGGCCGAGGCAGAAACATCAAAAGTTATTTTTTCTTGTGGCGCACCCTGTGTTGGAATTTTTCCTTTCCAAACGATATTTACTTCGTCTTTTTTATCGCCAATTTGATTTTTTGTTTTGCTAATTGTTTTTACGGTGCTAGTAACGGCAATTGCTTTATTATTTTCACCTATCACTTCTTCAGTGATAATATTTTTCTCACCCGGAGTGATTGTCTCGGAGATAGCCCAGCCGCCATTTTCTTTTCTAACCAAACTTTGCCCAGCAGCCGGCAATCCGATTTTTTCTTCATCGTAAGCCACTTGGTCAACCACTGTGCCAGATGGATTTTTTAAAATCACACTATCACCATCATTATTTAAATAAGTAGTGGTGTGCAAGTCCAATTTTAACCATTCTCCTTTGGCAATATCGCCATTTATTTTTTTACAAGTAGAATTGGTATTTCTGGCATCACACAACAACCATCCACTTAAACCAGCGGCCAAATTACCAAAATTATACAACTCCACCCACTCATTTCCTTCTTCAGGATTAACTACAATCTCATTTAATTGAATGTCTCTATACTCCACCACCGGCTCCACATTTTCTATTACCGATTCCACTACCGGCTGACTAAGTACCTCTTCGGCTTGGTCAGCCATGCCACCTTGATCATTTGCGCTATCTGACGGTGTTTGCTCAAACACATTAATCGCCCCCACTGTATTCCCACTAATATGTTCTTGCCAATTATTACTGGTATAGTCCACAAAATTTGAATCTTTTCTTTGCAAAGAGTAATTAGGAGCGGGAATATAAGTAAATCTTTCAATTGTGCTGCCCTTGGCATCGTTTAGACCGATTTCTTTACCCGCTTCGTTTAACCCATTCCACGCTGAGTCTAATAAGGTGCCACTAAAATTGGAATATTTGGCTAAAAATTTAATATCGTCTTGGCAAATTACCGCATACTCTCCCTGATCTATAAGATAATCAACACCGCTTTTAAGGACAAAACTCTTGTGGTTTGGGCCGTCACTTTCATAAAACTTCCAATCTTTTATGTCTACCGGCTCTGTTCCTTTGTTCCAGATCTCTACCCATTCATATCCGGTTGGCTCATAAGCCCCAATTTCATTGATTATAATGTCATTAGGTGCCGCCCCCGCTCCTAAAATATAAATAAAAAAACTGCCGACCATCCCCAAAGTCGCCAGTCCCAATATTTTACCCCTCATAAAATATTAAAATATTTAGAAATTAATTAGTTTGTATATATTTTAACACAATGATCCATAAAATCCTAAAATTTTAATTTTTGTATACACTAGTCTACACAACTGTGGACAAAATAGTGCAAAAATGATTTCTTCTGTGGATAAGTGGTTGTTTGTTTACAATAGTGTAAACAAAAATTTTCGCTACTGCTAGCTACTTATTGGCTAATCTTAGCATAAAAATATACTAAACTACTAATGCTTGACATGTTCCACGAAATATGGTATAGTATATAACGTAAAGATAAGCTCTTTGCAAAACCTAACAACCGACCATCACTGCTACTTTAAAGGAAGTAAGTCGACCACTATTCTTAATAAAAAGGCATAGTAAAATAAAAATAGTGGCTTGCCTAACTTCTTTACGGGTAACCTCACCCCAAATAGCTAGTTTGGCTCAATGAGTCTTACTGGCACCGAGGTTAATACCCCTGAGCGGTAGGCGGTTTCTGTCAAGGTGTTTCGTATGTCACGACCTCATTTGGTCTGTTACATCTCGCCTTAGACAGCTACCTAAGGGCGAGGACCACATATCAATTTGATTATCGGGTTTCTGCGCCCTTATTTTTTTATATTTTTTATTGATGAATTTATTGACGAAACATAATAATCGATGTTATAATGTGGGCATATACAAATTGTTTAGTTAACCTCAAACATATGGCCAAGAAAGCCACTGCCAAAACCACCCTGTCTCAGGAGTTTTTGGAAAAAGTAGAGAAAGAACTGTTAAAACAAAAAATGAAAATTGAAAAAGAACTTACCAAATTTGCTGAAAAAAATCCACATGTTAAAGATGATTTTAATAGTGCTTTCCCAGAATACGGAGACAAAGAAGACGAAAATGCCGCGGAAGTGGCCGAATACGCGGCCCGCATTCCTTTGGAAGAAAATCTAGAAAAAACCTTGCGCGACATCAAACAATCTCTGGAAAGAATTAAAAAAGGCCATTATGGCATTTGCAAATACTGTGGTAAACCGATTGAAGAAAAACGTTTGGCTGTCCGCCCAACTTCTAGTGCTTGTGTAAGTTGTAAAAAAGCTATCACCCAAGAAGTATAATCTATGAATAATAGAGCCCGTTTATTTTTAACCTTGGTTATAAGTGGGCTTTTTTTATTTCTGGATCGCTATTTAAAACACCTCGCCCTCACCTCTTCTACACCAATCAGCAATCGTTTGGTGGAATTTTTTAATTGGCAACCATCTTTTAATCATGGTGTGGCTTTTAGCTTGCCCATGCCTAATTTACTAATTATTGGATTGACAGTGCCGGTTTTGCTTTTGCTTGGTTATTTAATTTTTTCTCAAAAAAATCATTCTTATTTTTTAATTCCAGTGTTGTTAGGCGCTCTTTCCAACCTCTACGACCGGGTTATTTATCGTTATATTGTCGATTACTTTCTACTCTTAACGGCGATTATAAACATCGCCGACGTCATGATTGTTGTCGGTTTTCTTCTGTATATTTTCAAAAATAATTTATTTTCTTCCAAACAATAATTATGTTTTACCGACTTCATTCCGCCGCACCGGTTGGTATCAACTGTTTGCCGGTGGAAATTGAGGTAGATATAAATAAAGGACAAACTGCTTTTAACATTGTCGGGCTGGCTGACATTTCCATTAAAGAAGCGCGCGAGCGCATTCATTCCGCCTTAAAAAATTCCGGGTTTGATTATCCCTTTAATTTTAGAATTTTAATCAATCTCTCTCCGGCCGATTTACCTAAAGACGGCACGATTTATGATTTGCCAATGGCGGTCGGACTAATTGCCGCCCTCAACAAGCTGGACATTAATATTGACTCGGCGTTGCTCTTGGGCGAACTGGCTCTCGACGGCACACTTCGCCATACCAACGGTATTTTACCGATGGCGATTTATGCTAAAAATAATTATTTTGATAAAATTTTTGTCCCTTACGACGACGCACCCGAAGCCGGTTTGGTGGAAGGCTTAGATATTTATCCGGTAAAAAATTTAAAACAAATTATTCGCCATTTAATCGGCGAGGAAAAAATAGAAAAACACACCAAGAGTACCAATCTCACAGAAAACCCGGAATTAGAATACACCCTAGATATGTCGTATATCAATGGCCAGACTTTTGCCAAGCGCGCCTTAGAAATCGCCGCTTCCGGTGCTCACAACATTTTAATGAGCGGACCACCCGGATCCGGCAAAACACTACTCGCCCGCACCCTGCCCACAATTTTACCAAAACTAACACAAGAAGAATCTTTGGAAATTACTCAAATCTATTCCGTATCCGGATTGTTGGGTAAAAAATTAATCCAAACCCAACCTTTTCGCTCTCCCCACCACACGGCCTCTGGAGTTTCTTTAATTGGCGGTGGCGGAAAAATTAAACCCGGTGAAATATCCTTGGCTCATCGTGGTGTATTATTTTTAGATGAATTGCCGGAATTTAATCGCCCGGCGCTAGAAGCCTTGCGCCAACCTTTGGAAGACGGTCAAGTGACTATCGCTAGAGCCAGTGGCACCATTACTTTTCCAGCTAGATTTATTTTAGTCGCCTCACAAAATCCTTGTCCGTGCGGATTTTTATCTGATCCCGAACAAGAATGCAGCTGCACCACCAATCAAATTTTAAATTACCGAAGAAAAATCAGCGGCCCGCTTTTGGATAGAATTGATTTAAACATTGAAGTACCAAGAATTAATTTTGAAAAATTTTCTGCCGAAGAAACTAGCGAAAGTTCAGCCGATATCCGCGCCCGAGTGGAACAAGCCAGACAAGCTCAAACCGATCGGCTTCGCCCACTCGGATTAAAAACCAACAGTGAGATGGGTAATCAAGAAATACAAAAATTTTGTAAATTGGACACTGCCGGTTTTGAATTAATGCGCCTAGCCGCCAAGAAAAACAACATTTCCGCTCGTGGCTACAGTCGCATCCTTAAATTGGCCCGCACTATTGCAGATTTAGAAAAAAGTGGTAATATATTATCTCACCACTTGGCGGAGGCCTTGCAATATCGTTTTAAATCAGAATAATTTTTATTATGACCGCAGAAATTTTAACCTTAGAAGACAAGCTAAATTTTAAACAGGCCGAAAAAATTGAGTTTGATGAAAATAAAAAAAGCTACGTAATTTTAAAAACCGAAGCCGGCGAAATTAAAATCTTATTAAACACCAAGGAAGTACCGAATACCGCTAATAATTTTTTCTATTTAGCTAAAGTTGGTTTTTATAATGATACCGTTTTCCACCGCACTATTCCGGGCTTTATGATCCAAGGCGGCGACCCAATTGGCAACGGCACCGGTGGTCCGAATTACCGTTTTGATGACGAAAAATTTACTGGCCAATATGAACGTGGCACTGTGGCCATGGCCAATGCCGGACCAAATACCAACGGCAGTCAATTTTTTATCATGCATGATTACTACCCACTACCTCCAAATTATACAATTTTTGGCAAAGTAGTCTCTGATTTGTCTGTTATCGATACTATCGCCGAAGCGCCAACCCTACCTTGGGGTGAAGGTTCTACACCAAAGACACCAATAAAAATTACAGCCGTTGAAGTAATTGAGGAATAAGAAAAAAAGACCCATTACTGGGTCTTTTAACTTTTACTTATTATAATCGTAATAAACTTCCACTTCTACTCTTTTCACACCAAACTTTCTGGCCTCATCCTTGGTGGCATCCAACCAAATATCCATACGACCATACCCATAACGGGCGTTCATACGGTCGTCCACGGTAAAGATTTTATCACCATAAAGGGCCGGGATCTTGATTTTGGTACCAAGCGGCAGCCAGTTGGCGGCAATCATACCATCATACACATGTTTACCGGAAGCGGCAATAAAAGGGTCGTCGTCACACTGATCAACAGTAGAAGTATAAGCAGTAATTACCGCATTTACCTTCTTATCAGCTTCTCTTTTGCCAGAAATAGGCAAAACAACGGCATTTTCACTATCAGCCTGAGCAGTATCCACCAAAAAGTTTCTCACCCCAGTAAAATGGCTAACTATAGGCAAACTAGCAATTTGGCTAAAATCTGCAGCATAAGCAAAGTTCGGAATAAATAAATTGGCTAAGATTACAGCAATTATCAATTTTTGGCTAATTTTAGTCATATTTTTGATTAATTTAAAAGAGTATCAATCTTGATACCCTTGCAATTAACGACATAATAATATAGCATATTTTGGTGCTTTTGTCAATCCTAGACGCTTGCGATATAATAAACAAAGCACTAATAAATACTATGTCTCCAATCCCTCAACTTAACCCTCGAGCCAACCGTTCCTATGGTGAACTTGGCCAAAACGACCCAAATTCTAATTTCGGTCGTGGCTTTAGGTTTAAAAAACCAAAAATAACGAAGTTCTTGATTAAAAAAGCCCTAATGTTTGGGGTTGTTGCCGTGGCTTTCTTTTTTATTTTTGGCACCATTGCCTTTGCGTGGATTAGCAGTGATTTACCCGACCCAAGCAAACTAACCGACCGCCAAATTTCTCAAAGTACTAAAATCTACGACCGCACCGGCACCCACATCTTATACGAAATCTATCAAGATCAAAAAAGAACCTCGGTTACCCTAGACCAAATGAATCCCTTTTTACCCAAAGCCGTGGTAGCCATCGAAGACAAGCATTTTTACGAACACAAAGGCGTGCGCTACATTAGTATCGCTCGCGCCATGGTGAGCAATTTACTAAACACCAATTCTGGCAGTGGCGGCGCCTCCACCATCACTCAACAATTAATTAAAAACGCTATTATCGGTGACAAAAAAGATATTTTCCACAAAGTAGTACGAAAAGTAAAAGAGCTCGTATTAGCCCCTCGTTTGGAAAAAAAATACACTAAAGATCAAATTTTACAGATGTATTTAAACGAAATTCCATTTGGCTCTACTAACTACGGTGTCGAATCCGCCGCCCAATCTTATTTTCAAAAAAGTGCTAAAGACCTAACCTTAGCCGAAAGCGCCAGTTTAGCCGCCTTAATTCAACGACCGAGCTATTATCTAAACCACACCGACGTATTAAGAGAACGCCGCGATTATGTTTTAAAACTGATGGTGGAACAAGGTTATATTTCCGAAGTTCAAAAAATCGAGGCTGTTGGACAAGAATTAAAAATTACCAAGTCGGCCGGCATCAAAGCCGCTCCACATTTTGTTTTGTATGTAAAACAATTATTGGCCGACCAATTTGGAGAAAAAACCGTTGACAGCGGTGGTTTAAAAGTAATCACCACTTTGGATTTTGATAAACAAAAATTAGCCGAGGAAACAGTAAAAACACTAGGCGACAAATACGCCAAAGAATACAACGCCAACAATGCCGCTTTAGTTTCTATTGACCCAAAAACCGCTCAAGTCTTAGCTATGGTTGGCTCCCGTGATTTTTTCAACGAAGAAATCGATGGCCAATTTAATGTGGCGGTACTTGGCAAAAGACAGCCGGGTTCTTCTTTTAAACCCTTTGTTTACACTTATGCTTTTGAAAAAGGATACACTCCAGATACGGTTTTATATGATGTTTTAACCAACTTTGACATGCGTACCGGGGAAAAATACACGCCAAAAAATTACGATAATAAAGAACATGGTCTGGTGACTATTCGAACGGCTTTACAAGGATCTCTTAACATACCGGCTGTAAAAACTTTATATCTTGTGGGTACTAAAGAAACCATTGAATTTGCCAAAAGATTTGGTTATACCACGTTTACCGGTGATCCGGGTTTAAGCCTGGTGTTGGGCGGAGCTGAAGTTAATCTCTTGGAGCATACCAATGCCTACGCCACCCTGGCCGACAGCGGTCTTTTCCACTCGCCAGTTAGTATTTTAAAAGTAGACGATACCAATGGAAACAATTTATATGAATGGAAACCAACTGATGGCTCTGAAGCAGTAAAACCGGAATTAGCCGCCACCATTGCTAATGTTTTAAGTGACGATACTGCTCGCGCTTATATTTTTGGACGCAACAGCACTCTTACCCTGCCCGGACGTCCAGTGGCCGCAAAAACTGGTACTACTAACAACTATTTTGACGCTTGGACCATGGGTTTTACCCCATCTTTAGCTACTGGCGTTTGGGTCGGAAACACCAACCCGTCTACCATGAAGGGTGGTGGCAACACTTTGGCTGGACAAATTTGGAACACTTATATGCGCGAAGCTCTAAAAAACACCCCGGTTGAACAGTTTCCCGCCCCACCAACCACTGAAACCACCAAACCAGTTTTACATGGTAACGATGGCGGAATAAATATAAAAATAAACAAATTTAATAACCTAATTGCCACATCATCCACTCCGGCCGGGGCTATTATAGAAAAAACTTTTTTACCATCTCATGATATTTTACATTATGTAGATCGCAACGACCCACAAGGACCAATTCCAACAAACCCAAGCGATGACCCGCAATATTTTAATTGGGAAAACGCTTTACAAGATTGGGTAAAAAGAGAATACGAAAAAGGTAATATTGTGAGTTTAGAAGATCCCCCAACCGAATACGACAATACCATCACCGACCCGACTCTAGCACCCAAAATAGAAATTATCACCCCTCTCTCTGGTGAAATTAATACCCGTCAATTTTCTATTCAAGTCCAAGCTTCTGCCCCTCGCGGCATCACCAAAGTATTTTATCAAATCGATAATAAAGATATTGGCGCCAGCACAATTTTTCCTTTTGGGCTGGAATATTACGCCCGTACTTTAAACCCCGGACAACATACCCTATCTGCCACCGCTCAAGACGATCAGGGCAATTCCACCACCAAAGAAATCGTCTTCAACCTCACTGCTGATTTTGACCCGCCGACTGCAGTTTGGTTTGGGGGTGACACCACTCTCAACCCAGATGATTTTCCACGGGTGTTTACTCTTACTCCTTTCCGTTGGGGTGATACCAAAGACATAAAAATTATTTTAGTTTCCGGTTCAATAGAAAAATTAATTTATACCTTTGATCACAACGACAAACTAGATAATAATAATTTAACTTTTACGTGGAAGCACTCACCAAATACCGGAAATTACCAACTAAAAGCTGTTTGTACTAGCAAAACTAACCAAACCACTGAAAGCACTATTGCTATCTGGATAAAATAATCAAATTAAGCAAACAAAAAACCACCTAATCGTAAGTGGTTTTTTACTATTACCAACTATTGTCTAATTGGCATTACTATATACAAATAACTATCATCGTCTTTTGACAAAAATAAACAAGGGTTATCAGCATTTACCACTTTCATTACAGTGGTTTCTTTTTCCATATTTCCCAACCCGTCTAAAACATAACGGTGATTTAACAAAACTGAATTTTCTTCACCTTTTATCTCAGCAGAAATTTCTGAATTGTATTCACCGGTTTGAGTAGATGTAGAGGAGATGCCAATCGACCCCTGGGATGTGTTTAAATCGACTGAAATTGCGTTTATACCAGTCGTAGTGAAGAGGCTGGCCGCTTTTACCTCCTTGGTCATTTTGTTCGTAGAAAACTCAGCTATGGTTTTATACTCTTTGGGAATAATTTGGGTATAGTCTGGGTATTGCCCATCCACCAATCGAGAAATTAATTGCACGTTTCCATAATGCACTATTATCTGGCTATCACTTATTAACACCCGAACGTTTTTCTCTCCTTCTTCAATACTATCAACCCCAGACAAAATATGACTAATCTCATGAGCGGTGCGACCCGGTACTATTACCCGACTTTCATCACTTCCTTGTAATAATGGAATCCTTTTTTCCGCCAAACGATAGCTGTCAGTGGCGGCCATAGTTAAACCGGTGGACATAAGACTAAACAACACACCGGACAACTCTGGTCGAATATCACTTTTAGCTGCCGCCCCCGACACCTGCGATAACCCCTTTTTTAACTCATCAGACTTAATCACATAGCCTTTTCCATTGTCGGCTGCCGGTATAACCGGATATTCATCAGCTGGCGACCCTTTAATTTTTGTAGATGTTTTTCCACAAACTACCCACAATTCGTTTTCTTTTAATTCCAAATCTATTTTTTCATCAGATAACAGATTTACATAATCGGCCAATGTTCTGGCTGGTACAGTATAACTTCCCTCTTTTTCAATTTTAGCTCGAACATTGACTACCACTGCCACCTCTAAATTAGTAGCTGCTATTTCCACTTTTTGTGAATCTACCTTTAAAAGCACGTTGGCTAGAATCGGTAAATTATTACTTTTGGTAGCGATACCACTTACCAAAGATAGTGCTTGGGCCAAATTGTCCCTAGTGCAGGAAAATTTCATAGTTATTTATTATAAGATTATATTTTATGTATATATAGATAAATAATAATATTAATAATAGTGTGGATAAAGTGAATAAGTTTTATTTTTGTGTTAAGTAAGGCAAAAGTTGGTAAGTGTGCTTGTGGGTAGGTTGTGAATGAAAAGTTTACAGAAAAGTGTATAAGTTGGTCGATGATAAAATTTAACCAACTTGTCCACTTTGGTGTTGATAATTTTACAACTATTGCACAGACTTATTTACAGTTTGTTAACAGGTTATTCACACTTATTTAAAATTTGCAGATAATCGTATTTTTTGGCTAAGATTAAAGATAAAAAGAGCAAAACAAAATTAATTTTGGTTGTTAATGTATAATTTTTGCTTAATTAGCTCGATTTCTTGTTTTAATTTTAAATCGTTTTCGATTTCGCTAGCGATCTTGGTGTGGGCATGCATAGCAGTGGTGTGATCGCGACCTCCTAGTTCGTCGCCGATAGCCGGATAAGACATTTTTAAATCTTCGCGCATTAAGTACATGATGATTTGGCGAGGAAAAGAAAGTTTTTTTTCACGGTTTTTAGACAAAATATCGTCGGTAGTAATGTTATAGAACGAAGAAACTGTGGTGATAAGTTGTTGAGATGTTAAAGAGCGGCGCATAGAAGTGTTTTCCGAGCTGGATAATAGGTTTTTTACTGATTCTTTTGATGGTACAGCGTTTTTGAGCTGGTGATAGGCGATAACTTTGTTTAAAGAGCCTTCCAGCTCACGAATGTTGTTTTGGACGATAGTGGCGATGGTTTCAATAATGTCTTTCTCAAGAGGGTAATTTTTTTCAACACTTTTCTTTTCCAGAATAGCAATTCTGGTTTCTAGATCAGGAGCGGCGACATCCGCGATCATTCCCCACTCAAAACGTGATTTTAAACGGTCTTCTAAGGCGGGAATGGCTTTTGGTGGGCGGTCAGAGGTTAAAACTACCTGTTTGTTTTGTTGGTGTAGGTCATTGAAAGTATGAAAAAAGGATTCTTGGGTGCGGTCTTTGCCGGCAATAAATTGAATATCGTCAATTAAAAGCAGGTCGATATGGCGATAGCGGTTTTGAAACTCTTTAGCGGTGCCGTCTTTGATTGAAGAGATAAAATCATTAGAAAATTTTTCGGCGCTAGTGTACATAATGTTGCAACTAGGGTTGTTTTTAAGCAAAGTATTGCCGATAGCTTGTAAAAGATGGGTTTTTCCTAAACCGACGCCACCATAGATAAAAAGTGGATTATAGGCTTCGCCGGGCCGATTAGTAACAGCTTGGGCGGCGGCAAAAGCTAACTCAGTGCCTTTTCCGACCACGAAATTATCAAAAGTATATTTGGAATTAAGGGTAAAACTACCGCTGGAGCTAGTGGGTGGCGTAGAAAAACGAGTGGAAACAGTAGAAGAAGGCTGGGGTGGGTTGCTGTGAAAAGAGTTTAATTCATCATTTTTTGGTTGAGATGCCGGGTTTATACTTTGTTCCGGAACGTTTTTTATGTTTTCTATTTTATATTCTAGTTTTTTGATGGGTTTACTGGTAATTCTTTCTAGTGATTTAATAATAGCTTGGTGGTATTTTTTTTCTAACCAAGCACGGGTAAAGGTGTTGGGAACACACAACGAAACGTTGCCGTCTTGTAGTGAAATAATTCCAGTATTTTTAAACCACGTGATAAAATTAGCTTTGGAAATAGAAAGCTCGAGCTCGGCTAAGACAGCGCGCCAAACTTCGTTGGTATTCATAAGTTTTAGTTGGTTAGATAATTTTGATTTTGCTCTATTTTATCAGTAAAAAATGAACATATCAAATCCTAAAATTTTTAGAGATGTGGGGAAGGTGTGGATAAGCTGTGTATGGATTTTTGGGTTAGTTTTTTGCTTAAAAAAGGCTGAATGTTTGACTTTTTGCGAAAAATGGTGTATAATAACTTTGTTAAATAAATAATTTCTTCGTATGGCAACCAAAAGAACCTATCAACCAAAAAAGAAAAAACGGGCAAAATCCCATGGTTTTTTAAAGAGAATGTCTACTAAACAAGGGCGCGAAGTCTTAAGTCGCCGTCGCAAAAAAGGGCGCAAAAAACTAACTGTTTCCGACGAGAAAAAAGGTAAATTGTTGAGAAAAAGAAAATAAAATTCGTGTAAAAGTAAAAACCCGCCTTCCAAAAGCGGGTTTTAATATCTTTTTATGGTATAATATTGATATGTTGGATCAAAGTAATCGCTTAAAAAAAGATCGAGATTTTAATCTTTTAATGAAAAAAGGTCGTTGGATTAGCGGCCAACTTTTTGATTTAAAAGTTTTGGACTTAAAAAACAATGTCGGACTATGCCCTAAAAAAATTAAACCAGAATACTTTGCTAAACAGTTGTTGGTGGCTTTTTCGGTGGGATTAAAGATCTCTAAAAGTGCGGTAGTAAGAAATAGATTGCGTCGTCAGGTCAGCGAAGTATTTAGAATTTTAATAAAAGACCAAAAAATTTCCGACGGGTGGTATGTTTTAGTGATAACCAAGAAAGAAGCGCTTAAAAGCGACTATAGAGAGATAGAAGAGGATATAAATAATTTGGTGAAGCGCGCTAGGTTAAAATAAATATGAATTATAAAAAATTTTTAAAATTACCGCGTTGGCTAATAGTTTGGTTGATAATTTTTTATCAAAAAACACTGTCTTTTGATCATGGTCCCCTAAAATTTTTGTTTCCGCATGGTTATTGTCGTTTTTATCCAAGTTGTAGCGAATATGGTAAGCAAACAATATTAAAAAACGGTTTGTTGGTGGGAATCCCAAAAACCGTTTGGCGTGTCGTGAGGTGTAATCCGTGGAGCAAAGGAGGAATGGATTTGCCCTAATCTAAAATTTCTATTAGTTTATTTTTACTAGTCAGACCCCTGACTATTTTTATTTTGCTTTTTGGCACGTTGTACTCGTCGCTCAGTAGATTGATTAGGGCTTGGTTGGCCGCGCCGTCTATCGGTGGGGCGGTTAATTTAACCTTGAGGGTTTTGTCGGACATTTCTCCAATGACCTCATTTTTTGAAGAGCGTGGCAAGACTTTGATGGGTATTTTCATAATTATTTAACCAATTCTAATAATTTTTTGTGAATTAAACCGTTGGAAGCAACAATGTTTTTATCCTCTATCCCCCATTCTTCGCCTTTGAAATTAGTAACGCGTCCGCCAGCGGCTCGAACCAGTAAAACACCGGGCAAAACATCCCAAGGTCGAATATCTGGAGAAATAAAACCGTCAGCTCGACCACAAGCAACGGCCGTGGTTTCAATTCCGGCTGAAGATAAAATGCGGAATCGAAAAATCTTTGGATTTAATTGGGCAACAACCTTTTTAAAATTAGACTGTCCGGCAGCAGAGTGTCCACCGCACAACAAAAGCATATAGCGCGGCCTGTTTTTTTGTGCGACAGAAACGTGGATGGGTTGGCCGTTTAAAAAAGCCGGAGTGTTTTGTTCGGCCCAATATAATTCTTTAGCCAAGGGAATGCCAATGACGCCAGAAATAATTTGTTTATTTTTAACAAGAGCTAAACAGGTAGAAAAATCCCGCAAACCAAGGGAGTAATTGGTGGTGCCATCTAAAGGATCAACATACCAAGTATATTCGCTTTTTTTGTTTATTTTTTCTGATTCCTCACTGATAATATTGTCGGTCGGAAACATTTGGATTAATTTTTTTGTAATTAATTGATCGGCTAAAAAATCGACATTGGTAACGATTTCTTCATTTGATTTAAATTGTACTTTTTTTAATCCCAGAGTCTGAAAGTTTTTAACTAAAAGAAGATTAGCTTGTTGGATGATCTTAAGGGCGGCGGCGGTTTCTTTTTTCATATTAGGAGACTCTTATTTTTTTTAATAATTTAATATCCTGCGCGACTTTGTCAGATGAGGTTTCACAAATAAAATTGATGTCAGGTAGTTTTGTATGACGAAGCAACGCTGTAAAACCATTTTTGCCGATCAAGCCTTCGCCCAGATGAGCGTGGCGGTCTTTATGCGAGTTGATTTCGGTGAGCGAGTCGTTACAATGGGACAGTTTAAGATTTTTTAGTCCGATTGTTTGATCAAATTTTGTTAAAGTTTCTGTGGCGGATTCGGTATCGCGAATATCATAACCAGAGGCAAAGCCATGCTGAGTGTCATAACAAACTCCCAGCTTATATTTTTTTAATTTGGGATGGTGGATTATTTCGGCAATTTCTTCAAAAGTGTCACCAATTATTTTTCCAGAGCCGGCTGAAATTTCTATTAAAAACTTGGTTTCACCGGTGTAGTCTTTTAAAACATCGCTTAGCCCGGAAACAAGCTGTTTGAAACCAGCTTTTTCGCCAAGATCTTTATAGCTACCAAGGTGGGTCATTAAATATTTGGCCCCAAGCAGGTTGGCTCTTTCTAGCTCTTGTCGAATAGTATAGATTGATCCGCGATAAATGCGATTGTTGGCTGAAGCAAAATTTATAAAATATGGGGCGTGGACATACCATTCTTTTTGCTGATTTTCTTGACAGGTTTTTTTAAATTTAGCACCGATTTTTTGGTCGCAAGGCGGTATATGGCCTCCTTGGGGTGATCTGGTAAAGATTTGAAAAACCTCGCAGCCAATTTTTTTGGCGTTGACCGGAGCGTTGGTGAGAGCGCCGGCGATTGAAACATGAGCTCCAAAAAGCATAAAAATTTGGTTAGTAAAGTTAGTATAACAAAAAGTGAGAAATAATAAAATACAGGCCGGAGCCTGTATTTTATTATTGTTGATTAGGCGATTTTGAGTATTTTTTCCTTTAAAAATTTCATTACTTTGCGATTTTGGATCATGTTGATTATTGCTTCTACCACCTCGCGGCGTTTTAGGTTTTCTTCTATCTTGTCATCGTCTTTATAGGTAGATTTGACTAAAGCCATCTCCTCATCGATTTCATTTTTTTCTACTTTGATACCATTATCAGTGGCTACTTGATAAGAAATGAGGGCGGCCTTGGCGCGTTTATCGGCTTGTTCGGAAAAATCATGGAAGATTTGTTCTTCGGTTTTTTTGAGGTCTTTCATATAATCTTCAATACTGACCCCTTGACGATCCAAACTGTGTTTTAGTTCGTGAAACATTTTGTGTTTTTCCGATTCAATCAAAATTTCTGGTACATCTTCAAATTTTGTTTCTGCCATTATTTTTTCTAATATTTCTATTTCCACCCTTTGATCTTCTTTTTTTTCGGCTTCTTGTAGTAAGTTGTTTTGTAAAAGCTCGGTTAATTTCATCATACTTTCTTGGCCGAGTTTTTTGGCCAAATCATCGTTTAATTCCGGGTAGGCCAATTCCATTACTTCTTTAACTTTTACTTTAAAATCAACATCTTTACCGGCAAACAATTTTTGATAGTGATCTTCTGGGAATTTTAAAGAAAATTCTTTGGTATCATCTTTTTTGAGACCGACCAACTGTTCGTTTAAACCTTTAATATAATGATCTTCGCTTAAATAGACTTGGTGATCTTTGGCTTGGCCACCCTCCATCGGCACCTTATCAATAAACATTTCTAAATCGATTACTACCTTGTCTTCTTTTTTGGCGGCACCAGACTTGATTTTTTCTATTCGTTGCATTTTTTGTAAATTTTCTAAAACCTCATCTACTTGTTTTTTTTCTACATTTGGAGTTTTTCTCTGTACAGAGATTTTTGACAAATCGGCCAAAGTTACTTTGGGAAACAGGGCAACCACCGCTTTAAAAATTAAATCATTGCCCGGGGCCATTTTTTCAATAGTAATTTTTGGTTCGCCGACAGTGTTTAATTTTTCTTTTTCTAAAGCTTCAAAATAATTTTCTTGGACGATGTGTTCTAAAGATTCTTCCATTATTTTTCCTTCACCAACTTGTTCTTTAACAATGTTGTAAGGAGCTTTGCCTGGACGGAAACCCTTAATAGCGGCTCGTTCAGAAATAGCCTCAGCCGTATGTTCCATGGCGTGTTTATAATCAACCGGGGTAACAGTAACCGTTAATTCTACTTGTCCTTTTTCTAATTTTTTTACGATGTATTCCATATTTTATAATTTATTTGGGCGACGCGGTCTTAAAAACTACATTGTCCAAAATCTGTTAAAAGTATAGGGAGTTTACATAAAAAATTAGAAAATGTCAATTAGAACAAACAAAAAACGCCCCGCT
>CAZEYR010000002.1:0-52166 GCA_964516735.1 uncultured Gammaproteobacteria bacterium | reverse complement strand
GATGGTCAGATCTTCTTGGAAAGTGATTTATTTTATCGTGGTATTCGTCCGGCTTTGAATATCGGTATTTCAGTATCTCGCGTCGGTGGTGATGCTCAGACTAAACCAATGAAGAAAGTCGCTGGTAAAATGAAATTAAGTATGGCCCAATTCCGTGAGTTGGAAGCCTTCGCTCAGTTTGCTAGCGATTTGGATGCTGAAACTAAAAAACAGATTGACCAAGGTTCTCGTCTAGTAGAAATTTTGAAACAACCTCAGTATCAACCAATGCCAGTGGCCAATCAAGTGGCAATTATTTATGCCGTATCAAATGGCTATGCGACCGATGTACCAGTAAAAGAGGTGCGAGTTTGGGAAATTAAATTTCACGAATTTATGAATAAGGTAAAAGCACCGTTGATGGATAAAATCACTAAGGGGGAATGGGATAAAGAGGTAGAAACAGAATTAAAAAGTGCAATTGAAGAGTTTAAAAAGAGATAGTACTTTTTATGGCAGTAAATACCAAAACAATTAAACGTCGCATCAAATCCGTTGGCAGTACTAAAAAATTGACCAAGGCCATGGAGATGATCTCTGCTGTAAAAATGCGCAAAGCGGTGTCCAATGTTTTAGCGACTAGAAATTATGCTGATTTAGCATGGAAGATGTTATTAGATGTGGCTAAAAAAACCGAAACAGAGTTTCACCCACTTTTAAAAACTCGTCCAACTAAAAAAGTCGGTTTAATTTTTATAACCAGTAATCGGGGAATGGCCGGAGGATTCTCTAGTAAACTACTAATGGAAGCCGATGCTTTTATCAAAAAAATACAAGCTGAGGAAAAAGTAGAAGTAGAAATTATTTTAATGGGTCGTCGTGGTCGCAAAATTTATAAAAATTTTGGCCACAAAGTAGTGGCTGAATTTGATAAAATTGACTTAACTACTAAAATTGAAGAGATTTTACCGATGATTAGGAATACAATTAAGGATTATATTAATAAAAAATATGACCGTTTGATGGTGGCTTATACTGATTATGTTTCAGCTATCAAACAGGCCCCAAGAATAAAACAAATTCTACCATTGCAGGATAGAGATTACATGTTAGGAAAAGCCCAAAATGAATTCAATCGCACCAAGGGCGAAATTAAAAAGAATGATGAGGTTGAATTTAAATTTGAACCAAGTCCGAGCGATGTGTTGGATGTGCTGATTCCAAAATTAGTAGAAATGCAGGTTTATCAGGCAATATTGGAATCTGATGCCTCTGAGCATAGTGCTCGCATGGTAGCAATGAGAAATGCTTCAGATTCTGCTCAAGAAATTATAAAAGAGTTAAATTATACTTACAACAAAGCTCGTCAGTCGGCGATTACCCAAGAGATTGCTGAAATCGTTGGCGGCGCCGCGGCGTTAGAATAACTATAAATTTCTAATATGAATACAGGAAAAATATCACAGATTATCGGCGTGGTAGTAGATGTGCAGTTTGAAGAAAAATTGCCAGATTTATTTAACGCCTTAGAAACTAAAATGCCAAACGGAGAGACTTTGGTATTAGAAGTTCAGCAACACTTGGGTGCTAACGCTGTACGTACGGTAGCGATGAGTACTACCGACGGTTTGGAAAGAGGCCAGGAAGTTAAGGATACTAATGGTCCGATTTCCGTATCAGTTGGTCCAGAAACTTTAGGTCGGATGTGTAATGTGGTAGGTAATCCGATCGACGGTAAAGGTGAAATTAAAACAAAAAAGAAATATTCCATTCATCGCAAAGCTCCAGAATTTACCAAACAATCTACTAAATCAGAAATTTTGGAAACCGGTATTAAAGTTATCGATTTGATCTGCCCTTTCTTAAAAGGTGGTAAAATTGGTTTGTTTGGTGGCGCTGGCGTGGGGAAAACTGTTGTTATTCAAGAGTTGATTCGCAATATTGCTCAAGAGCATGGCGGCTATTCCGTATTTGCTGGTGTCGGAGAACGTACTCGTGAAGGTAATGATTTGTATGGTGAAATGAAATCTTCCGGTGTATTAGATAAAACCGCTTTAGTGTTTGGACAGATGAATGAACCACCAGGTGCTCGCGCTCGTGTGGCTTTGACTGCTTTATCCATGGCAGAATATTTTCGTGACGAAGAAGGCCGTGATCTCTTGCTATTCGTAGACAATATTTTTCGCTTCACTCAAGCCGGATCAGAAGTATCCGCTTTACTAGGTCGTATGCCATCTGCAGTAGGCTATCAGCCGACATTAGCTTCTGAAATGGGTGCCCTGCAAGAACGTATTACCTCCACTGACAAAGGCTCTATTACTTCTGTACAAGCTGTTTATGTGCCGGCTGATGATTTAACCGATCCAGCCCCAGCCACCACTTTTGCCCACCTGGATTCTACAGTAGTATTAAATCGTTCTTTGACCGAGCTTGGTATTTATCCGGCAGTAGATCCTTTGGATTCTTCTTCTACTATCTTGGATCCAAACGTAGTTGGCGAAGAGCATTATCGCACTGCTTTGGAAGTACAAAGAGTTTTACAGAAATATAAAGATTTACAAGATATTATCGCCATCTTGGGTATGGAAGAATTGAGCGACGAAGATAAAATCACGGTATCTCGCGCTCGTAAAATCCAAAAATTCTTATCTCAACCTTTCTTCGTGGGTGAAATTTTTACTGGTATTCAAGGCAAATATGTACCAGTTGCCGAAACTGTGCGTGGCTTTCGTGAAATTTTGGACGGTAAACATGATGACAAGCCAGAGCAGTCTTTCTATATGAAAGGTGGCATCGACGACGTAAAATAATTTTATGGAAAAAATAAATTTTAAAATTGTTACTCCTGAAAAAGTTGTTTTTTCCGAACAGATCGATCAAATTACCATGATGACAAAAGACGGCGAAATTACCGTCTTGGCTCACCATGTGCCCTTGGTTTCTGTACTCAAACCGGGGGAAATGCGTTATAAAAAGGATGGCCAAGAGTATGTTTTGGCTGTGTCCGGTGGTTTTGTGGAGATTAAACCCGACAATTCAGTAGTAATTTTGGCGGATACGGCCGAACAAGCCACAGAAATTGATATTACTCGGGCTGAGGCTGCCAAAGCAAAGGCTGAAAAATTAATGTCCGAGGCTAGAAGTAAGGAAGATGTGGACTATGTAGCCATCCAGGTTAATTTAGAAAAAGCTCTTAATCGTTTAAAAGTTGGTCAAAAATATAGAAAATTACCACAAAACCCGCAAAAATAAGCCTAAACCCAGCCATTGCGCTGGGTTTTTTAAACGTGATATAATAAGGATAGTTTTTAATTTAAATATATGGATAATTGTTCAAAGTGTGGAATGCCCTTAGAAAATGAGGGTACTTCCTGTCCATGTAACACTAGCCTTTGCACCCATTGTTGTGCTTGCGAAAAAGAGTGTGGATGTGCTTGCGATGATCGAGATTGTAAAGATTGCGAGTAAAATTAAGTATAAATCTATTAATCAGAGCTTAAAAACAAGCTGAGTTTTTATGGTCATAGAATAAAATATGCAATACAGGACTAAACAAACTTTTAAGATATATTGGGAACATGCCAAAACACGGTTTTTTTTAATGTTAGCAATTTTATCTTCCATGACTGTGGCTGGTATATTAAATATTATTATTCCGCTATATTTTAAAGATTTTTTTGATGTTTTAGCATCGACAGATAAAATTTTTGCCTCCGGTATTTTGTTTAAAATATTATTAGTAATAGCTCTTTTAGAAATTATAAAATGGTCGTTTGGAAGAATTGCTTTGTTTGGGGTAGTTTTTTTTGAGTCAAAAATTATTGCTGATTTATCAAATGTTTGTTTTGAATATTTGCATAAACATTCCTTCTCTTATTTTAATAATAATTTTGTCGGTTCACTAGTAAAAAAGGTTAATCGTTTTACTAGATCGTTTGAAAGTTTATTTGACAATTTTATTTTTAGATTTATGCCGCTGGTGGTAAACATTGTGGCTATTATTGTTGTGCTTTTGTGGCGGAATCAAGTGATTGGACTAGGAATAATTGTTTGGATAGTGTTATTTTTAATTATTAATTGGATATTTACTAGGTATAAATTAAAATATGATGTGGAAAGAAGCGCTGCCGATTCTCGTTCCACTGCTTTGTTAGCCGACACTATTACTAATAATGCCAATGTTAAATTGTTTGGAGGATATGCGAAAGAGGTTAAAGACTTTGCTTTTATTACAGAAAAAGTAAGAAAATTACGGGCTTACACCTGGGGAATGAGTACAGCGTTTGAATCAGTACAAACTTTGTTAGTTATTGGTTTGGAAATCGGAGTTTTTTATTATGCGATATTTTTATGGAAAAAAGGCCTTTTTACCGCTGGTGATTTTGTTTTATTACAAACTTATGTAGTTACAATTCTGTTAAGAATAGGCGATTTTGGAAAAGTTATTCAACGATCGTATGAGGATCTGGCAGAAGCTGAGGAAATGACCGAGGTGTTAAATACCCCGCATGAAATTATCGATGCGCCGAAGGCAAAAAAATTAAAAGTGACTCAGGGAGAAGTAGAATTTAAAAAGGTATCTTTTGAATATGCTGATTCTAAAAAAGTTTTTTCAAATTTAAATTTGAAAATTTTCTCTAAACAAAAAGTGGCTTTGGTTGGCCCGTCCGGAGCAGGCAAGACTACAATTGTTAAAATGCTACTAAGAATGTACGGGATAAAAAATGGTGCAATAGAAATCGACGGACAAGATATTGCTAAAGTTACTCAGGAGAGTCTGTGGAAAAATGTTAGTATGGTACCGCAAGATCCAATCTTGTTTCATCGTTCCTTGATGGAAAATATACGCTACGGACGAGAAGAAGCGACAGATAAAGAGGTTATCACCGCTGCAAAATTAGCTTATTGCCATGACTTTATTAAAAATCTACCAGATGGTTATAATACCTTTGTGGGAGAAAGAGGGGTTAAATTATCTGGCGGAGAGAGACAAAGAGTGGCGATTGCTCGAGCTATTTTACACAACGCTCCGATTTTGGTTTTAGATGAAGCGACTTCCAGCTTAGACTCCGAGTCTGAACATTTAATACAAGCGGCAATGAATAGCTTGATGGAAAACAAAACGGTTATTGTAATAGCGCATCGTCTATCTACAATTATGAAAATGGATAGGATTTTGGTGATAGAAAGAGGCCGAGTCGAAGAAGACGGAACTCACACAGGGCTATTGGCAAAAAAAGACGGTATTTATAACAAGCTCTGGAATTTACAAGCTGGGGGTTTTATCCAATAAATTATGCGGATCGTTTACGCCTTTGATTAGTTTAAAATAATTTTATGCCCATACTCGGCCCATTAAATAATCCGACTGCTAAAAAAATAATTGGTGTAATAGTTTTTACTTTTTTAATCACTTTCATTTTATCCAGATTGACAGTTTATTTGGTTTTAGACCGAATGATGCCAAATTTTTTTCTAACTATACACGGGGTACATATTCATCATTTTGCCTATGGTGTATTTATTATTGCCGTGGTTGGTTTATACATGTTTATTCGTCGACCAGAACCAGAAACAAAGCGTTTTTATTTCGCATTAATGTTATACGGAGTTGGTTTGGGCCTAACCGTCGATGAGTTTGGAATGTGGATTAGACTGGAGGATGATTATTGGGTTAGGCAAAGCTATGACGCCGCCATTATTACCATTTTTGTTTTATTGAATATTGGATATTTTAATTCAATTCGTCATTTGTTTACTAGTAAATTTTGGAATCGGATTAAGCGAACTAACTAATTATGAAACCTTTGAATCAAGCCCAACAAAAAGCCGTGGAACATGTTCGTGGTCCGCTATTGATTGTAGCGGGAGCTGGCACTGGCAAAACTACTGTCATTACCCAAAAAATTTCTTATTTAATAAAAAACAATCTAGCCAAACCAGAAGAAATTTTGGCCCTGGCTTTTAATGAAAAAGCGGCGACGGAGATTTTAGATCGGGTAGATGAAATTTTGGATATTGGCTATGCCGAAATGGAAATTTGTACTTTTCATGCTTTCTGCCAGAAAATTTTGGAACGTTACGGCCTAGAAATCGGCTTATCCAATCAGTTCAAATTGCTAACGGAAACCGATGCATGGCTTTTAATTCGCCAGAATTTAGATAAATTTGATCTGGATTATTATCGCCCGTTAGGAAATCCTTCAAAACATATTCATGAATTGATTCGTCATTTTTCTAAATGTAAAGATGAGTTAATCACCCCCAGAAGTTATTTGGAATATGCCGAAGGGCAGCAGTTGGACAAAGACAATGTTCGATTTCCAGAAGAAGAAATAAAAAGGGTGCGAGAACTCTCTAACGCCTACCACGTGTATAATCAGCTGCTTTTAGATAATAATAGTTTAGATTTTGGTGATTTAATATTCTACACAATTCAACTTTTAGAAAAACGGCCGGCAATTTTGGAAGCTTTACAAAAACGGTTTAAATATATTTTGGTGGATGAATTTCAAGATGTAAATTGGGCGCAATATTATTTAGTGCGAAAATTAGTTGGAAAAAATAACCAGTTGACAGTAGTAGGTGATGACGATCAAAGTATCTATGCTTTTCGCGGAGCATCGGTGTCAAATATTTTACGTTTTAAAGATGATTTTCCTGATTCTACTGAAATAGTACTAAACGAAAATTATCGTTCCCGGCAAGAGATTTTGGATTTATCGTATAAATTAATCCAAAACAACAATCCTGATCGTCTGGAAGTTAAATTAAAAATTGATAAGAAATTAGTTTCTAAAGCAGAAGATAATGGCGAAAAATCAGTTTGCCATATCCATGTTCCGACTTTAGATATGGAAGTACAGAGTGTAATAGACGAAATAATAAAAATTAAAGAAAATAATCCAGAAGTGGTTTGGGATGACTTTGCGATTTTAGTTCGAGCCAACAATCACGCTGACCCCTTTATAAATTTATTGGAAAAAAGGCATTTGCCGTATGAGTATCTTTCTTCGGTGGGATTGTATCGCCAACCGATTGTTTTGGATGGGGTAAACTTTTTTAGAGTGATTGATAATTATTATGATTCAGCGGCCATCTATCGTTTGATGTGTTTGCCTTTTTTAGGATTTAAAGAAAATGATTTGCAGAAAATTATTCATCAGGCACATAAAAAATCCATTGGATATTATGAGGCCTTGAAACGGGTGGAAGAATTTGGGGTATCGGCCGAAGGAGCAATTTTGGCGCAAAAATTGATTAGCTTTATGCATAATGGTATGAAACGGGCGCGTTACAGCAAACCTACCACGGTGCTTTATGAATTTTTAAATGAAAGCGGTTATTTGAATTATTTAACCAAAGAAGAAGCGGCCGGTAACCGACAAATCATTCGACAAATTTATCAACTTAAACAGTTTTTTGATTATTTGGCAAAATTTGAAACAACCATATCGGGGGCTAAAGTAAAACAATTTTTAGAACAATATGATTATGTTTTAGAATCCGGAGACAAAGGATCTTTGTATCAAGCTACCGACACGCCAGATTCTATCAATATCATGACTGTTCACGCCTCCAAAGGTTTGGAGTTTAAGTATGTTTTTTTAGTGAATTTAGTGGAAGAACGGGTACCGTCTAGAGCTAGAGGCGGCGGTATAGAAATTCCGGTCGCTTTAATTAAAGAGCAACTACCGGAAGGGGACAGCCATTACCAAGAAGAAAGGCGATTGTTTTATGTGGGTATCACTCGGGCTAAGCAAAGATTGTATCTAACTTCAGCCGACGACTACGGCGGTGCGCGCGCTAAAAAAATCAGTCGTTTTTTATCAGAGTTGGATTTTATGGCGACTAAAAAAGATAGATCGGAAGAAAAAACTGCGCTAGATATTTCTGCGCCAATAGAAAAAAACGAAACAGGCGAATTTTTTTATGAATTGCCAAAAGCTTTTTCTTTTTCTCAAGTTAAATCTTATGATACTTGCCCCTACCAATATAAACTGGCGCATATCCTAAAAATTCCAGTGCGCGGCACGGCTAGTTTTAGTTTCGGCCAATCCTTGCACGGTACTTTACAAGAATTTTATCAAAAAATACAAGCGCTTAATCAGGTAGAGCAAGCTAATTTGTTTACCATTTTAGAACCGACTACGGTGGCTAAAACCGCAATTAAAGTGCCAAATTTGGATGAATTACAAGAAATGTATAAAAAACATTGGATGGAAGACTGGTACAAAGACGAAACACAGCGCAACAAATATTATAAAAAAGGAGAAGAAATTATCAAAATTTTTTATAAAACTCAAGAAAATAATTGGACGATACCTGTATGCTTGGAATCTTGGTTTAAAATTAAAGTGGGAGATTATCTGGTGCACGGTCGGATCGATCGAGTAGATCAATTACCTGATGGAACATTAGAAATTATTGATTATAAAACTGGCAAGGCTAAAGAAAAAGTTGTAGGCGAAGATAAAGATCAGCTTTTGATTTATCAAATTGCCGCGGAGCAATTACCAGAATATCAAATTTTAGGACAGCCGAGTCAACTAACGTACTTTTATCTCAATGATAACGTCAAGGTGTCGTTTTTGGGTACTGAAAAAGAAAAAGAAAAATTGAAAGAAAGATTAAAAGAAATTATTGATAAAATTCATTCTAAAAATTTTGTTGCGACTCCCAGTAAGTTTGCCTGTGATCATTGTGATTTTAGAGATATTTGTGATTTTAGAGAATAAATATGCAGTCGTTAGGCGATATATTTAAATTTAAAGCGAACCGTTCACCGTTGTTGCGGGGGATTAGCGCTGCCATGACCGTAGAAAAAGCCAATCAAATTTTGATAAAATTTTTTGGTGAAAAAATTATTGACATTGCCCAAGCGGTTTATATTAAAAATAGGATTTTATCTATTGCTTGTCTTAGCTCGGTGGCCGCTCAAGAGATAAAGATAAATGAAGAAAAAATTATTGACGAAATTAATCAGGTAGCAGGGCAAATTGCAGTAGCTAAAATTCGCTATTTAGCTTAAAAAATGGCTATTGCCAAAACCGGCCTAATTTACTAAAATAGCTAGGCTATGAATTTGCGTCAATATCTTATTTTAATGTCCCTTGGCACAGCTGGCTGCTGGTTGGCTTGGTTTTTTGTAATTACTAGCTTAGACCCGAACAAATCTGGTTGGCTTGGTTTTATTTTTTTCTATATTAGCTTATTTTTGGCTATTTTAGGCACGATTTCGGTAAGTGGATTTTTGATTAGGAAAAAGATGTTGAAAGATGAACGATTGGTTTTTCGCCATGTCAAACGTACTTTTCGTCAAGGAGCTTTTTTGTCTACCTTGGCGATTTTAGTTTTAATTTTGTTACAAGCCCAGCTATTTACTTGGTGGGTGGCTATTATTTTAGGTATTTTTTACGCGATTATTGAGGGGATTATCTTTACGAACAGAAAATACCGCAACAATGATTATGTTTAGAAACTTAATTAATAAATTTAGAAAAGATTTAGGAATTGATTTGGGCACCGCTAACACTTTAGTGTATGTAAAAGGGCGTGGAATTGTGATCAACGAACCAAGCGTGGTGTCTATCAACATGCGCACCGAACAAATTTTGTCGGTTGGTAATGAAGCCAAGGATATGTTAGGAAAAACTCCGCCCCATATTTCCACTACTCGACCGCTAACCGGAGGAATTATTTCAGATTTTGAAGTGACAGAAAAAATGTTGACTTATTTTATCGATAAAGTTTCCGAGGGAAATTTTAATATGATATCCCGACCGCGAGTAGTAGTCGGCGTGCCATTAAATATTACCGAGGTAGAAAGAAAAGCGGTAAGTGATGCCGTATTGAATGCCGGAGCGAGAGAAGTTTGGTTGGTAGAAGAGCCAATGGCGGCGGCGATTGGTTCGAGAATGCCAATTCGAGAAGCGATCGGCAATTTTATTGTAGACATTGGTGGTGGCACGGCCGAAATTGGGGTAATTTCTTTAAGCGGGATAGTAAATGCTCGTTCTATAAAAATCGCCGGTGACGAATTTAATAACAATATTGTGCAATACGCTCGTGAAGTATTTAATTTGTTAGTCGGCGAAAGACAGGCGGAAGAAATTAAAATTAAAATTGGTTCCGCGGTAGAATTGACCGAATCGATGCAATTTCCAATGCGTGGCCGTGATTTAGTGACCGGCCTACCCAAAGAAGTTTTAATCAATGATTCACAAGTGCGAGAGGCTATTTCGCGTTCTTTGCGTACCATTGTAGAAAATATTAAGGCAACTTTGGAAACCACTCCTCCAGAATTAGTAGCCGATATCCATGAACGAGGAATTTTGTTATCAGGCGGTGGCGCCCTGCTGCGCGGGGTAGAAAAACTCATCAGCCGGGCCACAGAAATTCCTGTTAGAATCGCTGATGACCCCCTAACAGCCGTCGTGCGCGGTACGGGATTACTTTTGGAAGATGAAGATTTATTAAAAGAAGTTAATGTTTCCCCAAAGATTGATATTTAAAAAGGGATTATATGCGTAATCGTAGCCATAAAAATTTTGTAATTTTAGGCGCCTGTTTATTGGTGCTTATTTTTTTGAATTTAATTGGTTGGTTATCACCATTTAAAAATTTAATTCGGAATATTTTTTTAAAACAGTTTGATTCAATCTATCAATTAAAAGTAAATACCGGAGAACAATACAAATTCTATTCCAACAAGCAAGCATTATTAGACGAGAATGCTAAATGTTTGTTGGATTTAGCCAACTTAACCAAAATACAAACTACCAATAAACTATTGTTAGAAGAAAATAATGAACTAAAAAAACAGTTGAATTTTAAACAAGAAGTCAAACTGCCTTTAGTGTCGGCTAGGATAATCGGTCAAGATGCGGATGGAGCTGATAGGGTAATTATTATTGATCGCGGCGAAGAGTCAGGAATAAAAATTGATCAGCCGGTGACAGTAGGGGAAGGAATTTTGGTTGGGAAAATTATTAAGGTAGAAAAAAATATTTCTTTTTTACGATTGATTAATGACAATCAAAATAAAATAGCGGCCACTATTTTAAATCGTGATCGTAGTTTGGGGGTAGTAGAAGGGGGTTATGGAATTAGTGTTAGAATGGGCTTTATTCCTCGCAACGAAGTAATCGTCATCGGCGATCAGGTGGTCACCTCTGGTTTGGAAAGAAACATTCCGCGCGGACTTTTAATCGGTACGGTGGCGGCGATTGAAAATGAAGCCTACCAGCCCTTTCAACAAGCTGTATTAACCCCAGCGGTTGATTTGTCCAAGATATTTTTAGTTGACGTTTTGCTGACCAATTAATATGAGATACCTACTCAAGATTATTTTGAGTATTTTAATCACCGGACTAGTTTTTTTTGCCTATTATTTTATCGGTAATTTTTTTCCTTGGCCATTCAATCACATTAACATTATATTTATTGTAGTGATATTATTTACAGTTATTAGCCCACAGCGAGAAATTTTTTGGTATTATATTCCGCTAGCTTTTTTATTGGAATCTTTTACGGCCAAAGGTTTCGGTTTAATCAGCCTTTCTTTGCTGGGTAGCTTGATGATTATTGATTGGTTTTTAAAAAAAATTTTTACCAATCGTTCTTTCCTAATCGTTTACTTATCTACAGCGGTAGTAATTTTACTATATCGGAGTATTTTTATTTTACTACTCTTGTTAACTAAATTTTTGGACAAAGCCCCTGTCAATTATGTGGGGCTTTTAGAAATCATTTTAAATTCTTTGATGGAAATATTTTTGACTCCAATTGTAACTTTATTTATATATTTAATTTTTCGCTTGTTGTTTAAAAGACTGGGCTCAAAATATTTGAATACAAGCCAATCTGGAGGAATGATATGAGGGAACGCCAACTTTTTGATTATAGCGACTCGAAAATTTCTAGTGGCAATTTAAATGGAAAATATAAAAAATCTTGGGTAGAAGGCTCTTTTATCTTTGAAGGAAATGCCGGCAAACAAATTAAACCCCCGCAGACGAAAAGTTATTTGGGTTTAAGCTTTGAATCTAGACGCGTTAAATTAATGATGGGAATAATCTTTCTGGGATTATTTTTGGTATTTTTAAGAGTCTTTTATTTACAAATCATAAATGGTGGCTACTACCGCGAACTTGCTGAGGGGAATCGGGTTCGTTTACGTCCTATTCCTGCCGAAAGAGGAATTATTTATGACTGTTTTGGTCATGAGTTAGTACAAAATGTGCCAAATTTTTCTTTAGCAATTGTACCGCAGGATTTACCGCGCAAAGAAGAAGAGCGCGAGGCTTTAATTTTAAAAGTTTCAGAAATTGGCGGGGTAGACTCCCAAGTCATTCGTGATTTAATTAAAAAATATAAAAATTATAGTTATGAATCTTTAATAATTAAAGAAAATTTAGACTACAATACTGCTTTAAAATTGTATATACAGAACTCGGATCTGCCGGGAATTCAAATTGAAAAAGGAACTAAACGTTATTACCTAAATTCAGCTGACGATCCGGATGCTAATTTACTGAGCCTTTCGCACCTATTGGGTTATTTAGGTAAATTAAATGATGAGGAGCTGGCTCGTTTAAAAAATAGCGGCTATTTGTTAACAGACAATTTAGGTAAAACTGGTTTGGAGAAAATTTATGAAAATGAATTAAGAGGAAAGTACGGCCGAAAAAAAATTGAAGTTAATGCCGCCGGTAAAGAAATGAACGTTCTGGCCGAAGAAGCGCCTGTCCCCGGGAAAAATGTTTATTTAACATTAGACAAAGAAGCTCAAGCAGAAATGGAAAAATTAATTAAACAAAGACTAAAATATTTAAATAAAACTCGAGCCGTAGCAATTGCTATGAATCCACAAAATGGGGGAATTTTAGCAATGGTCAGCTGGCCATCTTTTAATAACAATGATTTTTCCGGTGGAATCGATCAGGCCACCTATGATGGATATAACTCTGATCAAAACCGGCCTTTGTTTAATCGGGCGATTGGTGGCACTTATCCTTCTGGCTCTACCGCAAAAATGATAGTAGCGGCCGCGGCTTTGCAAGAAAAATTAGTTAATATCAATACTACTTTTTTGAGCGTAGGCGGATTAGAAGTTGGTGGGCATTTGTTTAAAGACTGGAAAGCCGGAGGGCACGGCGTAACCAATGTTACTAAAGCTTTGGCGTGGTCGGTAAATACCTATTTTTATTATATAGGCGGTGGTTATAAAAATTTTGTCGGTTTGGGAGTAGATAAGATTTACAAATACATGACCGCTTTTTATTTAGGACAAAAAACCGGCATTGATTTACCGGGCGAAAATAGC
This sequence comes from uncultured Gammaproteobacteria bacterium, assembly GCA_964516735.1. Lineage (GTDB taxonomy): Bacteria > Patescibacteriota > Patescibacteriia > Magasanikbacterales > GWA2-37-8 > JAHJCN01. The sequence continues at coordinate 38,860 of CAZEYR010000002.1, read as the reverse complement.
GGTTTTGTACCTACCAAAGACTGGAAAGAAAGAAACCGGGGAGAACGTTGGTATGTTGGTGATACTTATAATTTATCGATTGGACAAGGTAATTTGTTGGTGACTCCGTTGCAGGTAGCGGTTTGGACTTCAGCCATAGCTAATGGAGGCAAGGTAATTGAACCTCATTTATTAAACAAAAATATCGATCCGACTACTAAAAAAGAGGTGGTAAAAAAACCGGTAATTTTAAATGAAAACATGGTTTCTGAAGAAAATATACTAATTGTCCAACAGGGGATGCGTCAATGTGTGACTGAAGGAAGCTGTCAATTGCTAAAAACCTTACCTTTTTTAGCAGCTGGAAAAACGGGAACCGCCCAGTGGAATAGCACCAAACCAGATCATGCTTGGTTTGCTTCTTTCGCGCCTTACTATAACCCGCAAATAGTCGTTGTGGTGTTGGTAGAAGAAGGGGAAGAGGGAAGCACTGCAGCTATGCCAATCGCTCGTGATTTTCTCGCTTGGTGGGGAAAAAAATATTTAAAATAGTCCACAGCCAAATAACTTGTGCCCTTAAAAACGATGTGTTATACTGCCAAATAAGTTAAAAATAAATTTTAATTTTGTTTTATGTCCTCTGATGAACAAAAAGTTTACTATCTGACCACTGATAGTTTAGACGCTTTAAAAAAAGAACTGGAACAGTTAAAAAATAAAACTATTTTAGAAATTGCTGCCAGAATAGATTCTGCTCGCCAGCAAGGCGATCTGTCAGAAAATGCCGAATACCATCAAGCTAGAGAGGATATGTCTTGGGCTCAAGGCCGTTTAAACGAAATTGAGCATATCTTAGAAAATGCCAAAGTAATTACTAAAGATGAAAAGACTGGCGAAATTGCTGTCGGCAGCACAGTCAAAATTAAGGTAAATGGAAAAGAAAAAGAATATACGATTGTTGGTCCGCAAGAAGCCAATCCACTAAAAGGTCTGATTTCTAATGAATCACCAATCGGCGAAGCATTAATCGGTCACGAGAAAGGAGAAAAAGTGGAAATTACCACTCCGGCCGGTAAACAAAAATATGAAATTTTAGAGGTAAAATAACCCTGACTATCATTGATCCCGAAACCCGTTCGCCTATCCCGAACGGGTTTTGACTTATTGGCTAAAATTAGGTACAATTCAAGTAGCTAAAAGCCAATAAATTCAATCATATACTTGAATAATTTTAGTATGCCAGAACAAAATATCAACGAAGAAATAGTACGTTTACAGCACTTAGAAAATTTTAAAACGGCAGGACAAGAAGCCTATCCGGCCGCCTGTGGCCGACAGCACACTTTAAACGAAGCTAAAAAAAGTGCCGAGGGCACTTCGGTTAAAGTCGCTGGTCGTATTATGACCAAAAGAGAAATGGGCAAATTATGCTTTGTGCATCTCAAAGATAATAGCGACCGTCTACAAATAGCTTTCTCTGAAAAAGAACTTAATAAAGATAGCTATAAATTTTTTATTAAAAACTTTGACATGGGAGATTTTGTGGAAGTGGAGGGGACCATGTTTATCACTCATAAAGGTGAGATTTCTGTTTTAGCTAAAAAATATACTTTACTATCTAAAGCTCTTTTGCCGTTGCCAGAAAAATTTCACGGTTTAAGCGATGTAGAAATCCGCTATCGCCAAAGGTATCTGGATTTGATTTCCAACGAGGAAGCCATGCGGATTGCCCAAATACGGAGTTTATTGGTTCGTGAAATTCGTAATTATTTTGATAACAAAGGTTTTTATGAAGTAGAGACTCCCATACTACAAACGTTGTATGGCGGGGCCAACGCTCGCCCGTTTGTAACACATCACAATACTTTGGACATGAAACTTTATCTACGTATTGCTCCAGAATTGTATTTAAAAAGATTAATTGTAGGAGGTCTCGAAAAAGTCTATGAAATTGCTAAATGTTTCCGCAACGAGGGGATCGATCATAACCACAATCCGGAGTTTACTCAAATTGAGTTTTATTGGGCCTATGCCAACTATAAAGATTTGATAAATTTAATGGAAGACTTATTGCCAAAAATGTTAAAGGCGGTTGGTTTGCCTTTAAAAATTAAAAGCGATGAGCAAGAAGTGGATTTTACCCCACCTTATCCGCGTAAAACCATGCGTGAATTGATCAAACAATACGCTAAAATTGACATTGAAGATTATCCAGACCAAAAAGCCATGTTTAACAAAGCCATGGAAATGAAAATAGAAGGTATAGATAAAACCACCGGTCGTGGTAAATTAATTGATGAAATTTATAAAACTTTTGCCCGGCCATATATTATCAATCCGGTCTTTATGATTGATCACCCCGTAGAATTATCACCTTTGGCCAAAGCTAAAAAAGAAGACCCGAGATATGTAGAAAGAATGCAATTGGTTTGTGTGGGTGGAAACGAATTGTGCAATGGTTTTTCTGAATTAAACGATCCGCTTGATCAAGAAAATAGATTCAAAGAGCAGGAAAAATTGGGCCGGGGCGGCGACGAAGAAAGTATGCCATACGACGAAGATTATGTTAGGGCTTTAAAACACGGTATGCCGCCAACTGCCGGTTTGGGTATGGGTATCGATCGTTTGATAAAATTATTAGTTAATGCCCAAAATTTAAAAGAAGTGATTTTATTTCCAACTTTAAAACCAGAAAGTAAAGAAAAATAACTATGAAAAAAGTGATCGTTTTTGGCACCTTTGATCTAATACATCCCGGACATGTTCATATGTTGAAAGAAGCCAAAGAATACGGGGATTACTTAGTAGCGGTAATTGCCAGAAACAATACAGTTTGCCAGATCAAAGGGCGAGAACCAAAAAATAATGATCAGACTAGATTAAAGGCTGTTGAAGAATTAGGCATTGCTGATAAAGTTCGATTGGGTTGCCTTGGGGAAAATAAATACCAAGCGATTGCCGAAGAAAAACCTGATGTGGTGGCTCTAGGTTATGATCAACGGGCTTTTGTTGATAATTTATCTGATGCCGTAGAGCCCCACGTACAAATTGTTCGTCTGTCTCCCTATCTACCAGAGGTTTATAAGAGTTCGCTTTTAGCTAAAAAATAATTATGGAAAAAATCGAAAAAAGAATTTTGATCGCAACGACTAATGTTGGTAAATTTAAAGAATTTACTGCCCAATTTGCAGATTTATTTTTTAATTTTGTTAATCTAAAAGATATAAAATATACCGGCGAAGAACCAGACGAGCCATATAACACGACTTGGGAGAATGCCGTTTTTAAAGCTAGATTCTACGCCCAAAAAACTGGTCTCTTAACTATCGCCGAAGACACGGGTTTTTATGTAGATTATTTAAATGGTGAACCTGGAGTAAAAGCTAAAAGACTAGGTACAAACGCCGAAAATCGCAATCAAATTATTTTACAAGCTCTTAAAAATGTGGCCAGCGATCAGCGTCGAGCGCATTTTGAAACTGATGCCTGTGTATTTGATCCAGATAAAAATAACTTCTATGTTTTTAATGGACGAGTGGACGGAATAATAGCCGAAAAAGAATCTAAAATTTCTCGTGAAGGAATGGGGTATGATTCTATCTTTTATTTTCCTCCATTGCAAAAACATTTTGCCGAGATAGACATTTATAAAAAAAACAATGTCAGCCATCGTGGACAAATTATAAATCAAATTAAACATTTTTTACAAAAACAATACAGCTATAAACAGTTCATTGTTCCAGCTGCGATTATTATCAAAGATCGCAAAATGCTACTAACACAGCGTCGTGACCTACGCCCAGAATTTAATGGGGCGTGGGAATTTCCCGGCGGAGGAGTAGAGTTATCGGAAGAAATAGAAGAATGTTTGTTGCGCGAGGTAAAAGAAGAAACCGGTTATGATATTAAAATACAAGAAATTTTACCAGAAATATTAAGTATTCATAATGGAGAAAAAGCCGGTAATTATAAGGTATTTTTAACACTATATATCTGTACGGCCGCTGGAGGCGTATACAAACCGGCCGATGCCGAAACCGCCGATCATGGATGGTTTACTTTTGAAGAAGCTTTAAAATTAAATCTTTTACCTTTAAATAAAAGATCGATACAAGCCGTAAAAAACTATAAAATATTAAAAAAGTATATTGACTAATCATATGTTGGACATCAAATTTATCCGAGAAAATATTGAAACAATTAAAACAAACTGTAAAAATCGTCGAGTAAAAATTGACGTAGAAGCTTTGTTAAAAAAAGACGAGGAGCGCAAAGAATATCTTAAAAAAGCGGAGGACTTACGGTCTTTACGCAACAAAAAATCTAAAGGTAAACCGACCCCGGAAGAAATTGCCAAAATGCGAGAGGTGGGGGAACAAATAAAAAAATTGGAAGGCGAGTTGGCTGTGGTAGAAAAAGAATATAAAAATCTTTTGTTGCAAGTGCCAAACTTAACCCATCCAGAAACCCCAATTGGCGGAGAAGAGGATTATAAAGTAATCTATACTAATAAAAAACCAACAAATTTTGATTTTAATCCCAAAGACCACGAAGAATTAATGATCCAAAATGATTTAATTGATTTTGAAAGGGCAACCAAGACATCCGGTGCTAAATTTTATTTCACCAAAAATAACATGGTGCGCTTGAATATTGCTCTATTAAATTATGGCATGGATATTGCCACGGAACATGGCTACACCCTGCTTGAAACTCCAGATTTGGCGAAAGACGAAATTTTAACCGGCATTGGTTTTAATCCGCGCGGCAATGAAACTCAGGTTTATTCTATTGAAAACACTGACCTAAGCTTGGTCGGCACCGCTGAAATCACCGTGGGTGGGTATCATGCCGGAGAGATCTTAGATTTGTCCAAAGGCCCTAAAAAATATGTCGCAGTTTCTCACTGTTTCCGCACTGAAGCCGGTTCTTATGGCCGCACCAGTAAAGGTTTATATCGCGTTCACCAATTTACCAAATTAGAAATGTTTGTTTTTTGCAAACCAGAAGATAGTGAAAAATATCATCAAGAGATTTTGGATATTGAAAAAGAAATCGTTGACGGATTAGAAATACCATACCGTGTAATTGATATTGCTTCTGGCGATTTGGGCGGACCGGCTTATCGTAAATTTGATATTGAAGCTTGGATGATTATGCAAGGAGGTAAAAATGATAACGGCGGATATGGTGAAATCACCAGTACCAGCAACTGTTTAGATTATCAAGCACGCCGCCTAAACATCAAATACAAAAAAGAAGACGGCAACAATGAGTTCGTACACACCTTAAACGGCACTGCTATAGTTTTAAGTCGTTTTCCGATTGCCTTGATAGAAAATCATCAGCAAGCCGACGGTACTATCGGCTTGCCAAAAACCCTGCAAAAATATACTGGATTTAAAAAAATATAATGGGGTATGAAAAGCAAAAATAATACTTCTTGGGGCAAGGCCGCTGATTGGTATGATCATTTGTTGAAAGATGATAAAGCCTACCAAAAACAAGTAATTTTACCGAATTTATTACGACAAATTAATCTCAAAAAAGGCGAGGTAATTTTGGATTTAGCTTGTGGGCAAGGTTTTTTTAGTCGAGAATTTTACAAAGCCGGAGCCAAAGTGTTCGCTTCAGATATTGCTAAAGAATTGATTGATATCGCAATTAAAAATTCCCCAAAAGAAATTGCCTATTATGTTTCATCAGCTGACGATATCTCTTTTTTAAAAGATAAAACCGTAGATAAAATTGTTTGTATATTAGCAATACAAAATATAGAAAATGCTTCTGGGGTTTTAAAAGAATGCGCCAGGGTGCTCAGGCCTAACGGCGAATTAAATTTGGTTTTAAACCATCCGGCTTTTCGCAATCCACAAGCTAGCAAATGGGGATGGGACGACAAAAATAAAATTCAATATCGCCGCGTAGATAAATATTTATCAGAAAGTAAAATAAAAATTCAGACCCGCCCCGGCAGTAATCCATCGGATTTCACTATCAGTTTTCATCGGCCGTTGCAATATTACTTTAAAGCTTTAGGAAAAAATAATTTTGGAGTAATCGCCATGGAAGAATGGATCTCACATCGCAAAACTACTGCCAGCCCACGCCAAGAAGCGGAAAATAAAGCTCGTACGGAAATTCCTTTATTCATGTTTTTGAAAGCCAAGAAAATGTAATATGTTCACTTGGGTAGAAATCGATTCAAAAGCCATAAATTACAATTTAAAACAATTTAGAAAAATTATTGGCCCAAACAGATTACTGATGCCGGTCATAAAAGCCAACGCTTACGGTCATGGTTTTCTTGAAATAGCTAAAATTTGCAGCCAAAACAAGGTGGTCGATCGAATTTGTGTAGTAAATTCCGACGAAGCAACGGTTTTGATTGAAATGGGTATAAAAAAACCAATCATGATATTGAGTTTTTTCGTTTTAGATGAGAAAATTTTGCTAAAATTAGCTAAAAATAAAGTGATTTTTCCGTTATTTTCGCTAAAGCAAGCTAAAACGCTAAACAAAGTAGGGGATAGGTTGAATAAAAAAATTAAGGTGCATCTTAAAATAGATACTGGCACTTCGCGTATCGGCGTTCTCCCCCAGGATCTAAAAAAATTTATTCAATCGATTAAATATTTAAAATACTTAGAAATTGAAGGAGTGTGGAGTCATTTTGCTTCCAGTGAAGATGATGCCCAATATACACAAAAACAATATGATAATTTTCAGGATGCTTTAAAAATTTTAAAAAATAATAGGGTAGAGCCGAGGATCAAACATATGTCCTGTTCGGCTGCCACAGTGGCTTTCAAACTGGAGGGTTTTAATGCCATACGTTTAGGTTTAAGCCTTTATGGATTACACCCCGCCGAACAAACTCGTAATAAGGTACAATTAAAACCGGCTTTAACTTGGAACACTACTATCATCCAGACCAAAATTGTCCCGACTGGCACCAAAATCGGCTATGGCAACACTTATACCACTAAAAAAACAAGTAAATTAGCTATCATACCGGTGGGTTATTACGATGGTTATGACCGACGTTTTTCCAATCAGGGCCAAGTATTAATTAACGGAGTAAAATGCCCTGTCAGAGGCCGTATTTGCATGAATTTGACTATTGTAGATATCACTGGGGTTGAGGCTGGTGAGGGCGATCGAGTGATTTTAATCGGGAAACAAAAAAATAACATCATAACAGTCGACGAATTGGCTAAAATAGCCCAAACAATCAATTATGAAATCGTCGATCGGATCAATCCATTAATACCTAGGAGATTAAAATGAACCACGAATTTTATCGTTCACAATATAATTTCCGACAAGACAAACCCGGAGCCACTCCAGCACCAACATCAGAAAAACTTGAAATAACTCAAGAAAATTCAGGTTTTTTGGTCAATCCATACAAACGACCGGCATCTAAAAAGAAAAGCCGAACCAAAATATATTTAATACTCTTAGCTGTGATTATTTTGGGATGGGTGGGAATTTTAATTTATTTGCCATATTTTAAAATTACCAAAATTACTTACTTAGGTTTAAATTTTATTAAAAAAGAAGACATCGATAGTACAATTAAAAACGATCTTTTAAACAACCGACTGGTGATGACGCCCAATGGTTATTTTTTAATCAATACCAAAAGTTTAGAAAAAAAACTTTCCGAAAAATATTCGCTCAACTCTATCAAAGTCAAAAAAATTTTTCCGAGTGAATTACTAGTGGACTTGGACGAAAAAATTTCCACTATCATTTATGACAACGGTTTGGGATATTATCTTTTGGACAATGAAGGCGGGGTTTTAAAATTTTTAGACAAAGCAGAAAATCCAGAGGTCAATATTTCCAAAGAGGGTGGTATGATTGTACCACCCTCAAACGAAAAAAATGCCACTGAAGCGACTGTTATGGCTACTAGTTCTTTGTCAACCACCAGCACCCCCGCAATTTCATCTTTGATCCAGGGAATCACACTGCCTAATGAAGAAAAAGAGCTGATCAAAACTCACATACCGGAATTTAGAAAAATAAAAAAGAATTTTGGTTCATATGTAATTTTGTATGACACGAGAAATATTTCTGTGACAGAAAAACAGCCAAACATTATCAGTAAAAAAATAATTGAAAATACTATCGTTTGGTCGGATATTTTAGAGAAAGAGGGGATGAGTGTAAAATACATGACCTGTGAGCATCCATTGGGAGGAATTACTACTCATACCGACCTGCCATGGGTTATCATTTTTGACCCAACCAAAGATTTAACTGAACAGCTGACCAGAATGAAGGAGGTATTGAAAGACAATATTATAAATGAATATATTGATCTCCGTTTTTCTGATCGGGTCTATTGGAAATAATAGAGGAGAGGATGATAATTTGACGAAATACCGTTTTTTATTTAGAATAGATATAATGTCGTATAACATAGATTAAGAGGCGTATTATACGCCTAAAACCTTTATGCAATATGAACAAATCCTATAAAACCCTAGTCGCCCACATTCCAGACTTTTTAGAATATTGCGAGGTAGAAAAAGGTCTCTCTCCCGTCTCTACTCGTAACTATCACAACTTTCTAAAGGTCTTTATACAGTGGCTTCGGGAAAACCGGCTGTATGATATCAAGGCCCACGAGCTAAAACCAGAGCATGTTTGGGACTATAGATTATACCTTTCACGCCACAAAGACGCTTCAGGGGCTTTTATAAAAAAGACCACTCAAAACTACTATCTAATCGCTTTACGCAACCTATTAAATTATTTTACCGTTCGAGACATTCAATGTCTGCCAACTGAAAAAATTAAATTGCCCAAATTAACTGATAAAGATAAAAAAATAAAATTCTTAAATTTTGCACAAGTGGAAAAATTAATGAATACACCGGATATGGCCACTGTTGACGGCATGCGCGATCGAGCTATTTTGGAAGTCCTCTACTCCACGGGTATGCGTGTTTCCGAATTAACGTCGCTTAATATTAGACAGTTTGATTTGAAGGGGTTGTTGGAAAATAAATTTAAAGATTTTGAATTATCTATCGCCGGTAAAGGTGGATCGGTACGCACCATATATTTTTCCAACCGCTCACTCAGATGGCTGGCCAATTATTTGAAGACCAGAAAAGATATGTTCCCTCCCCTGTTTATTAACTATAAAAAAGGAGACGATGATAATGATCACCGTCTCACCGTACGTTCTATCGAACGTTTAGTAAAAAAATATAATATGATGGCCGGTCTACCAGTGGACACCACTCCGCACACTTTACGCCATAGTTTTGCCACCGATCTACTTGAGCAAGGTGCTGATATGCGTTCGGTACAAGAATTGTTGGGGCACAAAAATATTATGACTACTCAAGTATATACACATGTCACCAACCCTCGTCTGCGCGATATACACAAAAAGTTTCATAGTGGGGAAAAATAAAAAATTATTTTTCCACCCCCTCCTCCAACTCACTCATCAAAACCTTAAGCGCATTAATAATTTCTTCGTTTATCGAGGTATTTTCTAAAGACATACTATTATAGTCGCAATCCTTAGGTAAAATATCGCTTTCTAGCCCAATAATTTTTTTATTTATATTTCCTTTTTTCTCAACACTAGGCAACTCTAATGTAAAAACACACCACGGTTTCTCTTGATGATTTCTATATATCCATTTATACCCGCTAGTAGCATTTATTATTTTAGTATTTTTTTCGGCTTGTATCATTTTATAATAATCTACCAAACTGCCTTCAAACTGCTCCGAAGATTGTTCTACTGATGTGGCATAATTTTTTTGTTTATTGATCGGGCCGTCGGTATTTTCTAATACGATTTTATGTTTATTACAGCCAAAGCCAGTCAAAAAAATAAGTCCGATTATAATAGGAAATTTTATTGAAAACTTATTCATAAAAATTACAAACTCGCCTTAATGATTAAATCCAACATTTCACTGAACCCAATTCCTACCTTGCCAACCGCTTCTGGAAACAAACTAGTCGGCGTCATACCTGGAATAGTATTAGTTTCAATTACATATAACTCTCCCTGCTCGCACCCACAATGGTCATGCCCGCAACCATTTTCACCATGTTCGCAATGGTCATATTTTTTTTCCTTTTTCTTCTCGCAATAAAAAATATCCGTGCGAGACATGCCACGACAACCCAACACCTGATGAGCCGCTAAAGCTAAATCCTGCATTTGATGATTTATTTCTTCTGGAAAATCGGCTGGACAAACATGAGTAGAACCACCCTTCGAATATTTTGATTTATAATCGTAAAACTCACTCAAATTAGCCAAAATATGGGTTGGCGGCAAGGGCATCAATTGATCGTCTTTTTCGATTACTCCACAGGTCCCCTCTTGGCCTTTAATAAATTTCTGAGCCATCAGCCAAGAAAATTGTTTAATAGTTTTATTAATTTCTTTTTCCAGTTCTTTTTCTTGTTTTACAATTGTTACACCTACGGCCGAACCCTGATCCACTGGTTTTAATACTAAAGGAAAGCCCACCCTAACTTTAATATCTGACAATATTTTTTCTTTTCTATGTTTCCAACCCTCTTTTTTAAAATGAATAAATTCCGGATGCGGTAAACCGTTCGCATAATATACCATAGCAGAATAAACTTTATTCATAGCCAAAGCGCTGGACAAAGCTTCTGGGCCAGTATATTTAATTCCTAAAAATTGAAACAATCCTTGTACAGTGCCGTCTTCTCCCGGAGTGCCATGCATAGCAATAAAAATTAGATCAAACAATTTGCGATCTTTATTTAAAAAATCTAATTTACGACTCCGACCATTTTTTTGTTTTAAGACAAAAGTACTATCTCTGCCCATGATAATTTTAGAGACACTATATTTTTTACGATCTAAATTATCAAACACCGCTTGGCCGGTAATCATTGACACTTCCCTCTCCGTAGACGGACCCCCCATCAAAACTCCCACTTTCAACAATTTCTTTTTCATATAATTAATTATTGTACTAAAAAGTTTAAAGGATTAGTTGGAATACCGTTTTGGCGCACTTCAAAATGCAAATGCGGCCCGGTAACAAATGGCCCAGCCCCTACAGTGCCCGGAGTGCCGCCCGAATACCCAATCACATCACCTTTACCCACAAATTGATCATTGGCTACTGTGATACTGCTCAAATGGCCATAAAGTGTGGAAATCGTATTGGAATGGATAATCAAAACGTAACTATAGCAAGAAGCGGACGAACAACGTTTGGCCTGAGCTACATAACCGGACGAGGCCGCCCGCACAGCCGCACCCTGAGAAGCGCGTATATCTATACCACTATGTTCAAATACCCGACGATAAGGATAGTCCGGGTCATGAAAATATGAGGTAACATAATGACTCACCACCGGCCAAAATAATTGTCCAGAAGAGTTATCATCAATCTTGTCTTGGGCTGATAATTTTTTTCTAACTTGGTCTTCGTAATTTTTTACTTCTCCCTCTACTGCTTGATACTGCTGTTTTAAACTAGATAATAAGGTACGATATTGTAATTCCTGGCCATGTGTTTGAGCCAATAAAGTCTGCTTGCTAAAAGTTTGCTCGCTCAAATCTTTTCTCTTATTTTCCAAATCGTTTTTTAATTTTTCTAAAGTTTTTTTCTTAGTTTCTAGTTGATTTTTTTTATTTTCCAATTCTTCTTTAGCTAAACGCAAGGTTTTTGCTGAACGGCCCAAATCGGTATAGACATTTTCCAAATATTTTACTTGATTAAAAAAATCCGCAAAACTTTTATTGGTCAACATTATTTCCACATAATTTTTTTGATCTTCAGCATGGATGTCTTGTACCATCTTGGCTATAATTATTTTTTGCCTCGCGATCACTGTTTCTTTTTCTAAAATAGAAATTTGTAAGGCGCTAATCTGCAAATTAGCTTCGGCAATCTGATTTTGTGTCAATTCAATATCTGCTTCTATTTTTTCTAAATGGGTGTCTAAGATATTCAATTGATTTTTTAAAGATATTGCCTCTGTTCTTTTTTGTTCTATTTCTTTGTTGTATTTTTCGATCGTCTCTTCCAGTTGTTTAATTTTATCTTTTTTAACAGCGATTTCTTTGTTTAAAATTTCAATCTCTGTGCTGTTAGTATCTGTAGCGGCGTTAACTTTATCTAAAACAAAAACTGGGGTTAACAATAATCCCCCTAGTAAAACCCCAAAAAACAATAAATGTTTTATTTTCATGATACTATTATATCACAATTTTTGAATGGCAGTTTGGATTCTTTTGATAGTTTCGGCCCGCCCTAATACTTCCGCAATCTCAAACGGACCTGGAGATTTATCTTGTCCGGATAAAGCTACGCGCATTGGCCAAAGCACACTACCATTTTGGTAACCTTTTGTCTTAATCCACTCCCCCACCTTGGCTTGCAGAGTATCTTTGTTCCAATCGTTAACATCAATTGTTTGCAAAAATTCCGCTACTTCTGGCAATATTTTTTTTACCTCATCAGCGCTGGATTTTTTCCAAACTAACAAATTGCCTTCATAATTTGGCAATTCTAATACAAATTTAATGGCGGCTGGCAATTCGGCCAAAGTGACAATGCGTTCTTTTTCCAAACCCACAGCTTTAACGAGTAAATTTTTATCTACTTTATCAAGGCCAACTTCGTCTAACCACTGTTTAGCCCGCTCCGCTAATTCTTCATTGGTTAATTTCTTAATGTATTGTTGGTTGTACCAATTTAATTTTTCTAGATTAAAATACGCTCCGGATTTACCAATTTTTTCAACATCAAATTCTTTAATTAATTGGTCCATGGTAAATATCTCCTGTTCCGTACCGGGGTTCCAACCTAGCAAAGCTATAAAATTAAGCACTGCTTCTGGCAAATAACCTTTTTTAATATAATCTTCCACAGCTACATCTCCTTGGCGCTTACTCAATTTTGTTCTGTCTTTATTTACTAATTGCGGCACATGGGCATAAGCAGGGGCCTCCCATCCAAAACATTTGAATAGTTGCAGTTGCTTAGGAGTGCTAGGCAACCATTCTTCTGCACGCACAGCGTGCGTTATTCCCATTAAATGATCGTCTACTACCACCGCCAAATGATAAGTTGGAAAACCATCAGTCTTCATTAAAACTTGATCGTCAATTAATTCATTTTTAAATCTTACTTCGCCACGAATTAAATCCGTAAAAATTGTTTCGCCCTCACGCGGCATTTTCATACGAATAACACTCGACTCGCCAGCCGATAAACGTTTTTTCACTTCTTCTGGGTCTAAATCGCGACAATGTCCATCATAGCCAGTCGGTAATTTATTTTTTTGTTGATAGACACGCAATTCTTCCAATCTCTCGGCAGTACAAAAACAATGATAAGCATGGCCTTTTTCTACAATTTCATCGGCATATTTTTTGTATATATCCAATCTTTGTGATTGAATATATGGCCCATTTTCTCCTTTTTGGGCCACATTATTATTATCAAGTACCAACCCCTCATCGGGTATGATGCCTACCCAGTACAACGAACTCAGAATGCTTTCTATGGCGCCTTCAATCAATCTTTTTTGGTCCGTATCTTCAATGCGCAAAATAAAATTTCCACCCGCCTTTTTGGCAATTAAATATGAAGTTAAGGCTGTACGAATACCTCCTACATGAGAATAACCTGTTGGACTTGGCGCGTAGCGTGTTTTAATCATAAACTTAATTCTAAATTCTTAATTATCTTTTTCTAAGTATCAATTGAAAAGCGTCTTTATCAAAACTAATTTTTTTATTATATTTAGAAATTTCTTCCAAATCGGCAGTGCTGGAATCCACCGTCAAGCCAAAGTTTTCAAAAAAAGATTGAGGAACTTTTAATTTTCCCCAGAGAGTTCGCCCTACCTCCATATTTTCCGGCACCTTCTCTGGAGTATATGTTTCATTAATAATTAATTTTCCGCCCGACTTCAATACTCTCACTGTTTCCTTGATTAAATCTAAATGTGTTTGGATATCTTTTTTACCTAATTCTCCAAAAACATTAGTAAAAATTACCTCATCAATGGTATCTGATAAAAAAGGCATCTTCCTCGCGTCAGCGATCAAAGATTCGCCTTGTATTGACCTACTTTTCATTTTTTGCTTAGTTAAAGCCGCCGACTCTTTTTCTTGATCAACCGAAACATACAAATCTTCCGTCTTTAATTGTCTGTCGCCTGCCACAAAAAATGGCATCCCATAACGCGTGCCCACTTCCACAATTTTCTTTTTCTTTGGCTTTTCTTTACGCTCCTGTTTTTGACCCTCTCCCCATTGTTCAAATTTTCTTTCCATAATTTTTGATAGCTAAAAATGTAAAACTAAAAGTGGCCCGTAAAATACGACAAAATCTTCGCGGCTGGCGAATAAGCCGATACATCCATTCTAATCCAATTTTACGTAAAAATAAAGGGGCTCTGGGCACAAATCCGGAAATATAATCAAACGCCCCACCCACCCCCATAGCAATTTTAATTTTAGGCATCTTGGTCAAATTTTCATAAATCCATTTTTCTTGTTTGCCCATCCCAAACGCCACAAATAAAATCTCGGCCTCAGATTCAGCAACTTTTTCTGCCATCCCCCCACCCCGCCCAGTTTCTTCAGTCATATTTTCTCCCGGATCTGCGCCAACAATTTTCAATTTGGGAAATTTTTCTAATATTTTTTTGACCGTATTTTGTACCACTGTTTGATTCCCAGACCCCAATAAGTAGACAGTTCTCCCAGTCTGTTCAGCCATCTGACAAACTTCTAACATAAAATCCACCCCGGTAATTCTTTTAGCTCCAGAAAACAAGCTTAAACCAAACCCATCACAAATATTTAAGTCGCCACTATTTAACACTTTTTTAAAATATTGATCGGCGTGAGCTTTAACTATCATTTCTGGGTTCGGTGTAAAAATTTTATATTGACTGATAGAATTTAAAAAATTAAGCACTTTTTCTTTGGCTTCCGTCAAACTTAAACTATCAATTTTAATATTTAAAAATTGCATATTTCTTCTTTTATTTTAGCCTAAATTATACACATAGTCAATTGACATCTTAAGCTTAAAAATATACTCTAAAATTAAACACATCGGGGGTAGAGCTATGACACAAAAAGACCCTATTAAACCGATGTACGACGAGGAAATCGTTCTTTTTCAAAATCTGCCCCTCTGGGCCATTGCTCGCCACGCCTGGATCTCATTCTCGGCCCCTTTTCAGAAAACATCTGACACTACCGTTCTGGTGTGCCAGAATATAGACGGCCGCTGGGTGGGCGATAAATATTTAAGTTTTTCCAGCAATCACACCATGCCGGTGAGGATTCTGGACATATTGACCGGCGAGATAGATTTTGAGCCCTTCCACAGATAAATCATAACTGCTACTCGGGAGGAAACCATGTCTATCCGCATAAGCCCCTGTTACGACAGGGGCTGACTATTGTCTAACTTTTTATGTGCGCTCGTAAAAAACAAAAAAGAATCGAAGAAGCTAAAAATTTATCTAACATTTTTGACGGCTGGATTGAAGGATCTGTGGAAAAAATGAAAAATTTTATTGATAAAAATCCAATCGTGCTTGAATTGGGTTGTGGCAGTGGTGATTACACAAATAATTTAGCCAAACTTTATCCGAATAAAAAATTTATTGGCATCGATATTCAAGGTGAACGGCTGTGGATTGGAGCCAAACAAGCTTTACGAGAAAAAATTAATAACGCCGGTTTTTTAAGAATATCTATTGAACAATTGGATAAATTTTTTGATAAAAATTCGGTAGAAGAAATTTGGATAACTTTTCCCGATCCATTTCCTACCAAAAAACAAGCTAAAAAACGCCTAACCTCCGTTGGCTTTTTAAAAATGTATAAAAAAATATTAAAACCAAACGGCCTGTTACGGCTGAAAACCGACAATGCCTGTCTGTTTGATTACTCTCTGGAATCTATCGCCGATTTTGGCGGACAAATTAAATTTTGTACCAACAATGTGGATAAAACAAAAAGGCATGAATTGATAAATATCCACACCTATTTTGAAAATAAGCACCGTCGACTTGGCACCACTATTAAATATTTAGAAGCCCGACTTTAACCTCTAAAAATTTTATTCTTAAACCACTTTTCTTGAAAATAGGTGGCTTTTATAATTTCTTTGTCGGTCAATTCTAATCCAGGCGGCACCACTACTAATTTATCATCATCATCGCCGAAACGATGAATGATAGCAATACATTTACCTTTAGCTCGAAGAAGCGGTTCAGTCGTGCCCAAATAATAAGCATCCAATTCTTCTCCGTCCGGACCCATGGTTTTGGGCACATAACCATAATTAGATTCGTAGACAAATTTAAATTTTGGATTAATTGTGCCGATAGGTTTGTCAATAATCAGATCTACCTCCTTGTTAAAAAATTTTTTGGCCAAAATAAAAGATTCACTAATGTCGCTAAATTTCAACTCTTCTAAAAGCTCATATCTTTTACCATTTGGTTTTTGGTTGCTCTTGAAAATTTCCATCCGGTCAACAAGCCAACTTACAGATTTAATCTTAATTTTTTTCATAACCACCGGTTCTTCATTATTATTTTTAATCCATCCCAAAGTAATATGCGGGATCCAAGAGCTGCCATTTAATTTTAATCCGATTTTTCTTAATTCACGATGAATTTCATCATGGATTAAAATGCTCTGCATACGATTTTCCCGCAATTTGACCATTAACACCCGGGGACTTTCGGCATCTGGAAAACATCCTAACTCGTCTAACCAATAAGTAAATGATTGCTGACGACTGGCCACTCCGCGCAAAATACGAGCCACTTCTTCTTTTTGGCCGTTTTCTATTTCGCCCAAAAAATCTACCGTAACATGCAAATTTAAGTCTTCTGACCACTTAACTGGCAACTTTTCATTGTATTTTTTGAGTTCCTCTTGGATGTTCACAAGCTCCTTAATCGCTTCTTCAGAAATAGGAAATGAAATAAAAGTACGCATAAAATACACAAATTTTGGCTTAATCTAGAGTATTATAGCACATTTGACAAAAAGGACAATTATGTTATACTATTATCACTCTCATAGTTAGAGTGATAATAGTATAAACACCCAACCTTATTATATGATTCCACAAAATTTTACTAATAAATCTCAAGAAGCTATACAAAAAGCGGCTCAAATCGCTTTTGCAAACAACCAGCAACAGGTTGAACCACCACACCTATTTTTATCTCTTCTTAATGATCCGGATGGAATTGTGGTTTCGGTATTGCAAAAATTAAACGCTAATCTATCAGATATACAATTAAGTACACAAGGAATTATAAATCGCTTACCCGAACAAAAACAAATTGTCCAAACAGCTGCCGGACAAATCATGCTTGGTCAGAATATGCTGCATATTTTTCAGAATGCCACCAACGAAGCTAAAAAAATCGGCGATGAATATATAAGTGTAGAACATCTGCTTTTAGCTTTTTTAACGAACAAAAATCCGATCAGTGATTTTTTGATTAAACATGGAGTAAATTATGAAAATGTTTTAAAAATTTTGGCCTCTATACGAGGCACTCAAAAAGTAGACTCCCCTGAGCCAGAGAGCAAATACAATGTTTTAGAAAAATACGGAAAAAATTTAACCGAGCTGGCTCGTAAAGAAAAAATTGACCCAGTGATTGGTCGCGACGACGAAATTCGTCGGGTGATGCAAATTTTGGCCCGTCGTACCAAAAATAATCCGGTCTTAATTGGTGAGCCGGGCACCGGAAAAACCGCTATTGTGGAGGGTTTGGCTCAACGTATCATCAATGGAGACGTGCCGGATTCTTTAAAAAATAAAGATATTTTTACTCTGGATATTGGTTCACTTTTAGCTGGCACTAAATTTCGCGGTGAATTCGAAGAAAGATTAAAAGCGGTTTTGAAAGAAATTAATAAATCCGCTGGCAAAATTATCTTGTTTATTGATGAATTACACACTATCGTCGGAGCTGGTGGCAGCGATGGCTCTATGGACGCTTCTAATATGCTTAAACCTATGTTGGCTCGCGGTGAATTACACACTATCGGTGCCACTACTTTAAAGGAATACCAAAAATATATAGAAAAAGATGCCGCTTTGGAGCGTCGTTTTCAGCCAGTGCTCGTCAATGAGCCTAAAGAAGAAGACGCTATTTCTATCTTGCGCGGTATCAAAGAAAAATACGAAGTGCATCACGGCGTCCGCATTACTGACGCGGCCTTAATTGCTTCAGTGATATTATCTGAACGCTATATTACTGATCGCTTTTTACCGGACAAAGCGATCGACCTAATTGATGAAGCGGCTTCTGGTTTGCGTTTACAAATTGACTCTATGCCAGAAGAATTAGATAAAATGAAACGCGGCATCACTAAATTTGAAATTGAAAAACGCGCTTTACAGAAAGAAAAAGATGAAGATTCTAAGATGCGCTTAAAAAAAATTGAAAAAGAAATGGCCGAATTAAAAGAAAAAAGTTCGGAATTAGAAGTTAAGTGGAAAAATGAAAAAGAAACCATTGAAAGAATCCACAAGCACAAAAAAGAAATTGATCAATTAAAACAAAAAGCGGAGATCGAAGAGCGTAAAGGCGACCTGCAAAAAGTGGCTGAGATTCGCTACGCCTCTATCCCCTATTTGGAAAAAACGATTAAAGAAGATGAAAAAAAATTAGCTAACTTACAAAAATCTCGTGGCATTCTCAAAGAAGAAATTTCTGAAGAAGATGTCGCCGGAGTGGTAGCGCGCTGGACTGGTATTCCACTAAAAAGAATGTTGCAAAGTGAAAGCTCTAAATTAGCTAACATGGAAAAAGAGTTAACCAAACGGGTAATTGGCCAAGACGAAGCGGTAACTGTGGTGTCAAACGCCATCCGTCGTTCTCGAGCCGGAATTTCCGAGCCAAACCGGCCAATCGGATCCTTTATCTTTTTGGGTTCAACCGGCGTAGGCAAAACCGAATTAGCCAAAGCTTTAGCGGAATTTATGTTTGATACCGAAGAAGCCTTAGTCCGAGTAGACATGAGTGAGTACATGGAAAAACACGCTATTTCTAAAATTATCGGTTCTCCTCCGGGGTATGTCGGCTATGAAGAAGGAGGCCAGCTAACTGAAATTATTCGTCGTCGTCCATACGCGGTAATATTATTTGATGAAATAGAAAAAGCCCACCCCGATGTCTTTAATATCATGCTACAAATTTTGGACGATGGTAAATTGACCGACGCCAAAGGCCGAACTGTGAATTTTAAAAATACCATAATTATCATGACTTCCAACTTGGGTGGTCAAGCTCTTTTGGACATGAATAAACATGGTGAATTCGGCTTTGCTGAAGGCGGGAAAAAAAAGAAAGGAGCCGATGAGGAAAAAGCTCGTCAGATGATAATGAGTGTCTTGAAAGACAATTTTCGTCCGGAATTTTTAAATCGTTTAGATGAAATTATTATTTTCCATGCCTTAACCGAAAAACAAATTGAAAAAATTGTAGAAATTCAACTTACTAAAGTAAAAGAGCGTCTAAAAAATAAGAAAATAAAATTAAATATTGATGAGGCGGTCAAAAAATATTTAGCCAAAATCGGCTATGATGAAAATTACGGCGCCCGTCCGCTCAAAAGGGCTATCCAAACCGAACTCTTGGACAAATTATCACTGGAAATTATCTCTGGAAAAACTCAAAAAGGCGGGACCATGAAAATCGTGGTTGAAAAAGAAAAAATTATAATTAAATAAAACAAAACCCCGCTCGCTGGCCATAAGCTGTGAGTCCAAAATTTAGACGCACAGCAGGTGGCGCGAGCAGGGTTCGTTGGTGCACCACCTTATACTGACTCATCAGGTTGACTTCCTTTGTGCAGCTGGAATTCTCTACCGCCGCAATTTGGCACCGCACATGCGACACCGTTTGGGTTGTCCGGGATTCGGAGTTTTACAGTGTTCACACACTCCCCGCTCCACCTCCCGGAGTTCGTGCGCAATCGCGATTTCGTTGGAATGTTGCAGGTATTTGTCAACCTCCTCTCTGATTAGTGATTTTGCACTCATTGGTGCACCTCCTTCCCCTTTTGGGGGACCTCCTTAATTTAATTAAACTACTTTCAAAACAAGAAGTCAACCCGGCTTTTCTTCTGTACGTCAATGTGTTATAATATTGGTAACAATTTACCAATATTTTTTATGATTAGACAATTTTTACCTAAAATAATTGCTATTTTAACTGTTTTTGCTTTATTGTCTCCAACTCATACCGCATTGGCCGTCGATTTTAACCCACATTTTATTATTTCTGATACTGAAATCCAAGATTGTAATGCGTGGTCAATTAACGACATCCAAAAATTTTTGGAAGGCAAAGGCTCTTATTTAAAAAATTATTTTTGTCCAGATGCAAAAGGCGTATTAAAATCCGCAGCAGAAATTATCTATGATGCCGCCCAAGCTTACAAAATAAACCCTAAATTTTTATTGGTTACTTTGCAAAAAGAACAAAGTTTAATAACTGATGACAATCCTAGTCAAAAACAACTAGATTGGGCAGCCGGTTATTCTATTTGCGACAGCTGCAGCATGGATGACCCGAAATTGCAAAAACACAAAGGTTTCGGCAATCAAGTGGACAATGCCGCGGGTGTTTTCCGTTGGTATTATGACAATGAAGATAAAAGTTTTGTAAAAAAGAAGGGTCTAGCTACTATGATTGATGGACAAACAATTATTCCTGAGTCTTGGGCCACTGCCTTCTTATATACTTACACTCCTCACTTGCACGGCAATCAAAATTTTAGTCGTATTTGGAATACTTGGTTTACTCAGATATATCCGGATGGTTCTTTGATCAAATCTGCTAGTTCTACGGACATTTGGCTATTACAAAATGGCCAAAAAAGAAAATTTAAAAGCCAAACTGTTTTAATTAGTCGCGCCGATCCTAAAATGGTAATTACCGTACCAGATAGTGAACTAAGCAATTATCCAGTCGGTCCAGAATTAAATTTTCCAAATTATTCCATTTTAAAATCCGGTTCAACTACTTACTTATTGGATTATGATATTTTGCGTCCATTTGCTAGTGACGAAGTAGTGCGCCAACTCGGATATAATCCGCAAGAGATTATGGAAGTAAATTTAATTGACTTGGCCGCTTATACTGTCGGCAGCCAAATTACCTCTGGCGCCACCGCCCCTCAAGGCGTAATTTACCAAATCACTGATTTAAACAACGCTTATTATCTTTTTAAGGACAATGTATTAACGCCGATTACTGATAAAAAAATAGTCGACATCAATTATAAAAATTTAAAAATTGAAAAACATAAAGTAAAAGAATTGAATCAATATCAAACCGCTGATTTACCGGCCCAATTTAAAGATGGCACCCTTTTAAAAACTAATGGTAGCAGTAAAATTTATGTTGTAGAAAAAGGAAAAAAACGACGCATTGCTGACGAGGATACTTTTATTGCCATGGGTTATAAAAAATCCAATGTTACTACTGTTAGCCAATTAACGCTAAACAATATCTTAGCCGGCGACCCAATCTATCTAAACGCTAGTTTATTATCTTCAAAAAATAAATTTTTAGGAGACAGCGAAGTGCTGGTAGAAGATCTATACAAAACCAAAAAAAGTCCGACTTATTTAGTAGCTGAATATCCAAGCGGCCGCATTATTTCCGGCAAAGATATTGACACCAAACGTCCGATTGCTTCCCTCACCAAGCTTTTGACTGCCTACCAAGCTTTGACCGAAGAATATGATTTCAAAAAAGCTACAATCTACCAAAATAACGAATATAAAGCCTATAACAACCCCTTGGGTTTGGTGGATGGAGAAAAATTATCCAACAAAGATATTTTTAACGCTATGCTAGTCGGCTCCATCAACAACGCCGCTCGGATGGTGGCCAAAGGGGTAAACAAAAGTGAAGAAGACTTTATATACAATATCAATCAGCAATTAGAAGAATGGGGTGCTGATAATACCTCCATTGCCGATACTACTGGCTTAAGTGAAAAAAACGAGTCAACTCCTCGAGATTTGTTAAAGATATTTACCAAAGTCTTGGGCAATGCTACTATTAAAACAGCTCTTAGTCAGACTAGTTATACTTTTAGAGAATTAGTAAACAAAAACAAAACTTCTAGTCACACTCTTAAAAATACCAACCAAATTATTGATATGACGGGCAGAAATTATCGGATATTAGCCAGTAAAACTGGTTATACCGACGAAGCCGGCGGTGTGCTAATAATGCTAATTGAATCAAAAGTTAATAAAAAACAATATATAATTGTCACTATGGGCAATGCCGATTATGCCCATCGTTTTGACGAACCAAATAACATTGGCAAATGGATTGCTGCCGGTAAAGTAAACATTGCTAGTGCCAAATAATTATTAAATTAAATCATATGTCTTTAGTTTTTTCCGCCATTGCCCCCCATCCTCCACTTTTATTGCCAACTATTGGTAAAAAAGAAATAAAAAAGGTGGACAAAACTAAAAAAGCCATGGAAAGGTTAGAAGAAGAATTATATATTAGCCATCCAGACGTAATTATTATTATTTCTCCTCATGGCACACTTTTCCCCCAAGCCTTTACCCTTAATACCGCTCCTGAATATAAAACTGATTTAAAAGAATTTGGAGATATTTCTACGAAAATAAAATTTAAAGGAGAGATGGGTTTGGCAGCAAAAATTGACAAGGCTTGTCGTGATAAAAATTGCCCCACTACAATGATCACTGAAAAACATATTGACCATGGAGTGGCCATTCCTCTCTATTATCTCACCCCTCATTTACAAAATGTTTCAATATTGCCTGTTGGCTTTAGCGGTTTAGATTGGAAAAAACATATAGAATTTGGATATATCATGAAAGACCAAATTATGAACACTAACAAACGAGTGGCGATCATTGCTTCCGGGGATTTATCTCATGCTTTAACTACCGAAGCCCCCGCCGGATTTAATCCAGCCGGAGCAGAGTTCGATAAAAAAATTCAAGAACTTTTTTCTAACAACAATGTAGCTGGCATGTTACAACTCGATCCAAAATTGGTTGATAACGCTGCTGAGTGCGGTTTTCGTTCGGCTTTGATTTTGATGGGGGCCTTGAAAGGAATCAATTATCACTACAAAAATTACTCTTACGAGGCACCTTTTGGTATAGGTTATTTAGTTTCCAACTTCGTTATCTAAATCATATGTATGCTGAGGTAATACCCGTCAGGAGGATGCCGACTTCCCTGCCATTTTTGGATTATGCTGTCCCAAAAGAAATGGCGGGCAATCTTAAAATTGGCCAATTGGTAAAAATACCCCTACGCCAGCAAATGGAATATGGAATTGTAAAAAATATCATCAATCAGTCGAAAGAAAAATTAAAAGATATTGTAGAAATTGTTTCTAACCATCCTCTCTTATCCGGCGCCCAATTAAATTTTTTAAATGAATTATCGGAATTTTACAAAACATCTTTAGGTTTTTTAATTAAAACCAATCTTTTACCATTGCAAAAAAGAAAATTAGAAAAATATTTTTCTAGCACCACAGACTTGCTCCCTAAAAATCTTCTCGACAGTGCGTCTGATTCCACCGGCTTAATGCCCAGACCAGAATTATTTATTTACCAAAATTATTCCGAACTTAATAATTTTTATCAAGAAAAACTTAATCTAGAAGGACAGCACTTAATACTTTTTCCGGAATTGCCGACAGAGGCGGAGATTGTTCGCTTAATCCCGGTAAAATTTTTAGAAAAAATCGCTATAGTTTCCAGTGATCTAACCCCTAAACAAAACTTTGATCTCTGGCTAAAAATTTGGACCGGAGAAAAAAAAATTATACTTGGTACTCGTACAGCGCTATTTTTACCTTGGCATAATCTAAAAAATATTTTTTTAGATAACGAGGGGCATAGTAGCTACAAAAGCTGGGACATGACGCCACGCTACCAAACCCGCGATGCCTGTCTTTTTTTAGCTAAGCAACATCAAACTAAATTATTTTTTCTTTCCCCCACTCCATCTGTAGAAACTTATTTTTTTGCCAAACACAAAATATACTCTTTAAAAAATCAACTACAAAATATCAAATTCCCCGTCCAGATTATCAATTCCAAAAACGAACGACGCGCCGGCAATCAACAAAGCTTAGGAATGGACTTAACCGAAGCGATTAAACACACCACCGGTGACGTGTTTTTGTGTATCAATCGTCTTGGAACTTTTAATTTTGTCATTTGTAAAGATTGCGGAGAAATTGCCACCTGTCCAACTTGTCAAAAGGCCTACACCTACATTCGATCTAAAAACAATTTACGTTGCCCAAATTGTCGGACTGAACGCCCGGTCAGTGCCGAATGCCATAATTGCCATAGTTTAAATTTGCGAGCCTTTGGCACCGGCACTCAAGCCGTAGAGGATGAAATTAAAAAAAATTATCCAGAACGACTTGTTTTGCGCCTAGATAGCGATTCCACAAAAATTGGAAACACATCGACTGCAAACGCTATACCATCGACCAAAATTTCATCATCTAACAAACCAAAAATTATTATCGGTACGCGGTTAGCTTGGCCGCATCTTAACTGGGAAAAAATCAAAGTCATGGCTTTTTTGGAAGCTGATACTCCCCTAGTTATTCCGGAATTTAAAGCCCTGGAAGATTGGTGGCAAGTCTTACGCGATGCGGCTTTTCGATTACCAGACACTGCCCATTTTTTTATCCAAACTAACCATCCGGAGCACCTAATTTTTCAAGCCTTGCACAATCCGGAAAGTTTTTATCAAACTCAACTTAAAGAGCGTAAAATCTTGGGCTACCCTCCTTATAATTATCTCTGGCGAGCGATCATTGGTCACGAGCAACCAGAAGTAGTGGAAAAACAGGCAAAAAAAGCTTATAATACCCTTAACAGCTTGACCAACCGTGGTTTTACTGGTAAACTTACCGGTCCAATTAAAACCGATCCTTATTTGCACAAAGGACGTTATTGGCAAGTTATTTTAGCCAAAATTCCGTATTCTAGATATAAACAGGAAACTAAATTGTTAGGCCAAAACTTGTCAAATGAATGGAAAATTGACCCTAATCCTAATAACTTACTAACCTTTTAATATGACTCTACCAGTGATCGTGGAACCAAATCCAATTTTGCATAAAAAAGCTCAGTCGGTTGATCCGGCTATAATTGGTGAACAAAAATTTAAAAAATTAATCAAAGGCTTGATCGAAACCATGTATGTCAAAGACGGTGTTGGGATGGCTGCTCCTCAAATTAATGAATCAGTACAATTGTGTGTTATACACAAACAACAAAATCCGCTTGATCCAAATAAAGATTTGATTTTAATAAATCCGACTTGGGAAAAAACCAGTGTTTTTAAAGCTTGGGATGAAGAAGGATGTTTGTCGGTGCCGGGAATTTACGGCAAAGTAAAAAGATATAGAAAAATTAGAGTTAAAGCCTTGGATGAAAACGGCCAACCTTTAAATTTTACTGCCGAAGATTTTCCTGCTCGAGTCATCCAACACGAATGTGATCACCTGCAAGGGGTTTTATTCATAGAAAAAGCCAAAGACTTACATGAAATAGAAAAAGGATTATAATTATGATTTCTACAGTTTTCTTGGGCACCGAAAAATTTGCCGCTTATATTTTAGAACAACTTATCAATAGTAAATTATTTGAATTTAAAATGATTTTTACCCAGCCTGATCGTCCGGTCGGTCGCCACCAAACAATTCAAAAATCTCCGGTAAAATTAGTGGCGGAAAAATATAATTTGCCGATTGCCCAACCAGAAACATTAAAAAAATACGAATGGCCAATTAGTAATTACGATTTAAACATTGTGGTTGAATACGGTTTATTGATTCCTTCCCACATTATTGAAGCGCCTAGATTTAAAACTATCAATGTTCACCCATCACTTTTACCTAAATATCGCGGTGCTTCTCCAATTCAATCGGCTTTGTTAAATGGTGAGACATCCACTGGCACGAGCATTATGATTATTGATGATCAAATGGACCATGGACCGATTTTAGCCCAAAAAACTTTATCCATTGCCAATGATGACGATTACTCTACTCTAACTAAAAAATTAGTAAAAATTTCTGCGGATTTATTACTACAAACTGTACCAGAATATCTATCTAAAAAAATTACCCCGCGAGTTCAAAATGAAAACGATGCCACTTTTTGTAAAATATTTAAAAAAGAAGACGGCTTGATAAATTTTCAAAAAACCGCCCACGAAATATATAACCAATTCCGGGCTTTTTCTGATTGGCCGGGTATCTACATTGTCTGGAATGGAAAACGATTAAAATTATTATCTGTCCAGCCAATTGAAAAAGAAATTTCAGCTGGTCAAGTAAAAATTGATCATGAAAAAATTTATATCGGTTCCGCGAAACAATCTTTGGAAATTTTAAGGTTACAACTGGAAGGAAAAAAACCCATGTCTGCCAAAGAATTTTTGCACGGATATAAAAATATCGACGGTTATGTTTTTTAAAAAATATTTTTGGATATTTTTAGCTTCTTATTTCTTTTTAAGGATCTTTTCCTATTTTTTTGGCCCGGTTACACCTTTACAAACCGGGTCTTTTTTAAATACCGCCACGGCCGTCGGTTTTTTGTTGGCTACTACCTATTTAATTTGGAAACAAAATATTTGGGGCTGGGGTCTAGTTGCTTTGGAAATAATCTTGGGCGGAGCGGGCGGTTTTTTATCTATCGGACCACTATCTCTCCGAACCAGTTTATTGATTGTCTCTTTAATTATTTTTTTAATTCAAAAAAACATTAGCCGTCAATTAATTATCACTATCAAACAAGACAATCTGCTTTCTTTGTCTATCACGGCCTTATTATTTTGGGGCTTTTTTTCTGCCGCGCACGGGTTATGGTTGAGACACCCTTGGCCGCTTGTTTTCTCAGACATTATTCCTTATGGATTTTTATTATATTATTTTCCGCTTCGAGAAATTATTTCCAACGAGCGTTTTAAACAAATTACCGCCAATGGAGTCATCGCCGGCATCATCGGTAACAGTTTATTTATACTCCTGACCATTGTCGGTTTTTCCGGCCGCTGGCTTGCTCTACAGGGTGAATATTACCATTGGTTTCGCGATGTGGCTTTGGGAAAAATCACACTAATTGGCTTGGATTTTTATCGTATAGTTCTAAACGAACATCTTTTATTAATTCCTTTGCTTTTATTTTTCATTTTTAAATTAATCACCATACAAAAAAATAAAAAAAGTGATTACTTTTTTTTAAGCTTGCTATTATTTATCTTGGGATTAAATTTAACCAGAATTTATTTGTTGGCTTTGGCCGTCGGCATACTCTGTTTATTTTCTCGTAAAAATTGGCGAGCTTGGCTAAAGACATTAATCATCACTTCGTTTTTATTTATCACTATTTTTTCTACCACCCACTTAATTGCCTCCCGCGGACAAAGTTTTGGTTGGGAAATTTTTGGCCTACGCCTGCAGAGCATCGCTCGGCCTCAAATTGAAGACAGCTCTTTATCTCGAATGATACTTTTACCTAAAATAATTTTAGAAATTAAACAAAAGCCGATAATCGGACATGGATTGGCTAGCGCTATTGCTATTTACAGCCCCGTATACAAAAAAGAGATCACTACTAATCAATTTGATTGGGGCTATTTGGAAATTTTAACCGAAATGGGTATAATAGGATTGGTAATCTGGGGACTGTGGATATCTAGCGCTTTTTGGCGATTAAGCCAATGGTCCAACCCTCTCAAATACTCATTTTTTAGCATTCTAATGGCCTTTTTAGTCGTTAATCTGACCTCACCGGCTATTTTCCACGTTTTGGGTATAATACTAATTATGGGCATCACTGCCCGAGTTAAATCTTAATAACTATAAACCTATGCCAGAAGGTATGCCTACGCCAGAGTCAACAAGAACCCAAACCCAAAAATTGTGGGGTGGATTTCCTAAAAGAGAAAAACCCGTCGGCCCCACTTCTCCGGAGCAAGTAAATGAAGAGTTAAAAGGTTTTAAATCTTTGGCCGAAGAATCGGAACCATCTTTAGAAGATGAAGGAAACAAACAAAGCAACTAAATAAAAACCCCACTCTAAGTGGGGTTTTTTAATCCATGTTTTTTGTAAATTACCGCTCGAGCCTGTTCGTATTTTTGCACCCGCTTGGTTTTCCACGGCAATTTAAAAAATATTTTTGGAAACCAGCTACTAATCCCTGTTCGTCCACTCACAATTTTTTTAAATAACACCCGAGGAATAAAATAACCAATCTTACTTTTTTCTAACAGTGTCAGCCACAAATCCCAATCCTGAAATCTTTTTAGATTTTCATCAAAGCCTGAAAAATCTGCCCGACGCAGCAAGGTCGTGGTGTCTATAAAATTTGTTTGTCGTAGCAAATAAAAATCAAACGGATGGCTTTTAATCTTTTTCCAGCCAAACCTAAATTGACTATACACATAACTAGCTTCAGGGTGCTTATCCAATCCCCTTTTCATTTGTTCCAACATATCTGGCCGAGCGATCGTATCAGCATCAAAAAATATTACATACTGGCCATGAGAATTAGCAAAACCGATATTGCGAGCCGCGGAACTACCCTTATTTTCTTGATTAATAAAGATTAAAACTCGCTTATACTTAATATTTAAAACATTAAAATCTTTTTTGATGTTATCAACGACTTTCTCAAAACCGTCAGTACTGCCATCATTAACCACTACCACTTCTAACGTTGGATAAGTTTGATTCAATACTGTACGCAAACAATGACGCAAGGTATGAGCGTGATTATAAACCGGTACAATAACTGAGATTAAATCTGACATAAATTATTGCGGAAGTTTATTTATCTGATTAGACCAATTATATTGCCTCAGCACTCTATCTTGACCTGCCGTTCCCATCTGACTAGCCATACCTTCATCTTTTAGCAATTTGACTATGGCGCTTACTACCTCTTTTTCTTGGTAAACATTCACTATGAAACCAGTAACTTGATCCAACACTGCCTCCTCTACCCCACCGGCTCGTCCAGCCACTACCGGCAAACCGCAAGCCGCGGCCTCTAAAAATACCGTTCCCCACCCCTCTTCTCGTTCTTCGTCCAAATGAGTTAATAACACAAATACATCAGCCAATTGATAATATTTATGCAATTCTTGATTGGGTACCGCCCCCATAAAGCGCACCGAATTTTGCAAGCCTTCCTTTTGCATCATTTCTAGCAAAATTTTCATTTTAGGGCCATCACCCACCAACACACACACCGCATTTGGCACCTCTAACAAAACTTCTGGCAACAATCTAAGTAAATGCGGGTAACCCTTTCCTTCCTCCATCCGGGCCACCGTTAAAATTACCTTTTTACCGTTCAAAGCTAATTGATCCTTTATTTTTTGCAGCTCTTCTTTTGGCGAATTTTGTAAAAAATTATCAGCCGGACTAGGATAGATTATTAAAATTTTATTTTCGGCCACATTTTCTAATTTAGCCAATAATTTATTCTTTAAAAAAACGCTATTCACTACAATCAGACTAGCCTCTCGGCAGACTCTGGCCAGCTTATTTCTTTTAAAACGAGAGGCTAATTCCAAATCCGTACCATGTAAAAAAATAGTGTAAGGAATTTTTTTAAATTTCTTTATCAAATAACCAACATAACCCATCGGCAAAACATGATGGATGTATAATTGCTCAATTTTTTCTCGATTAATTATGCTCTTGACCTGCCAAAACGCTCGTAGCCATTTCGGCCATAAAAAAGAAAAATATATATTTTGACGATAGGTTTTCCATGCGTTTCGAGCATCAAATTCTTTGTCGCCTAAAACTTTTGGAGCATAAACCACCGTTTGGTCAGGCACTAAAGAACCGGCCAAATTATAGGCATAAGAGGCGATACCGCCCACTTGCGGTGGATATTCCAAAGTAATAATTAAATTTTTCATATTATTACTCTTTAAATACTTTATTAAAAATCTTTTTTATAAAGCTAACGCTCAATCCACCAGTGACAAACAATAAACCACCATATACCAAACCACCCAGCGGGATAGTATAAATAAAATTAATTTTTTGAGACAAATAATGGACTACCCCCGCCATGATTAAAGCTGGCCAAAAAGCTTGATTTAGATATTTAAATAAATTAATATGGCGAACTTGTATTTCTTTGCCGGCAAAAAATAAACCAGCTAAACACAACAATATATTGCTGGCTAGGGCGGCTATGGCCGCACCGTTTATACCAAATCTGGGCAATAAAAATAAATTTAAAATGATGTTGAATAACAAAGAAATAAATAAAATTCCTGTTTGTATTTTTTGACGATTGGTAGCATTGAGCAAAGCACCTGTAATCAAACTTAAAAAACCAAAAATTAAACTAATCACTAATATTTGTAATACCGCCACCGAAGGATAATAATCAGGACGATATAACTTTATAATCACCGGTTCGGCCAAAATAAACAAGCCGAATGATAAAGGAAAAACCAACAAAAATAAATAGCGCCAAGATTTTTCAAACAATTCAGCAATCTTATATTTTTCTTGAACATACAGACTGCTCATTACCGGATAAACGCTAGCTGAAAGAGCCGCCGGTATAAATTGAAAAGCAAAAGTTATTTTATACGGCACACTCCACCAACCCAGCTCTTGGGCTGTCAGCATCTTAGACATCAACAATGAATCACTGTATGAATATAACCGACCGACTAATGCCGCCAAAGCAAATGGCACCGCTAAGGCAAAAAACCATTTAAAAATTTGTTTATCCCAAACAAAATAGTAGCGTAATTTATAAACTTTTTTGGCGAAACTGACAACATAAATAAAATTTAGAAAACTCGGAATAGTATAAGCGGCGATCAACCAAATCATTGGCCAGCCCAATACAATCGCTGTAGTGCCGACCACCAAAGTGATAAATTGTGATCCTACGATACCAATTGATTCATAAACCAAATTTTTTCTAGCCCTGAAAATACTGTAAAAAATCATGTGCAGATTGTCAAAAAACATGGTCACTCCGGATAGATAAATTAGATGCTTGAGGACCGTATCATAACCCAATAAGTTAACCGCTAATATAGCCAAGCCATAGGCCAGTAAACCAAAAAATATTTTTGTCCAAAAAATTGTACCGACAAATTTTTCAGTTTTTTTGGGATGGCGAGACAATTCTCTAGTCAGGACCGAGGCCAAGCCAAAATCCGCCACTACAGCAAAGATAGTAGTAAAAGCAATAGCAAAAAAATATTGGCCGGTATTCCCTACTCCAATATAACGAGCGACAAACGTAAAATAAACAAAAGAAATTATTTTTTGCAAAATAGAAGCAGCGGTCAGAAAGGAGGTATTTTTGGCAACCGAATACGACATAATTTATGTATTTAATATAGGTTATCACAAAAAAACAAACCTCACAACATATAAAAACACCCGCTTTTGGCGAGTGTTTTTGAAATTTAACGTTTGGACCACTGTGGTGCGCGACGAGCTTTTTTCAAACCCGGTTTCTTTCTCTCCTTGACACGAGCGTCACGAGTCATGAAACCCAATGTTTTTAAAGTCTTCTTAAATTCTTCATTCCAAAGCACCAAAGCGCGAGACACCGCATGGCGAACGGCTTCCGCCTGACCTTTTTTACCGCCACCGGCCACTTTTACAGACACATCCAAGTCTTTTTCTTTGGCTAAGGCTTTAAGTGGAGACCAAGCGATTTCTTGTAATTCAAAATAAGGAAAATATACTTTAACATCCAAACCGTTGACAGTATATTTCCCGCTACCTTTATCGATTTTTACGCGAGCGGAAGCAGATTTTCTGCGACCAACTGCTCTAATTTTGTCGGTTTTTTTATTAATCTTGGTCATACGAATTATTTAAAAGAAATTCTGTTCATGCGTAAATCGCGCATTTTATTTTTTGGCAACATTTTTGCTACAGCCAACAAAATAATTTGTTTTGGATCTTCCATCATCTTTTTGGCCGGGATCTCTTTTAAACCACCCGGATGCATAGAATGATGACGATAAATTTTTTGATCTAATTTTTTACCGGTAAAACGAATCTCGTTGACGTTTAAAATCACCACTTTATCACCAGCATCAATGTGTGGAACATAAGTAACCTTATGTTTACCCATCAAAATAGTGGCGATTTTGGTAGCCAAACGGCCGGGAGTTTGTCCGGTGGCATCAATCTCAATCTTCTTGCGTTTAATAGTAGCCATATATATTTATTACACTAATTCAATTAACGCCTCAACAGCGCCGTCGCCAATACGATTTTTAACTACCGTTACACGGGTAAAACCGCCTTTTCGATCGGCATATTTAGGGCCCAGTTGTTCCATCAACTTCTTTACAGCATTTTCAGTGTAAAGAACTTTAGCGATTTCCCGACGAGCGGCTAAATTGTTTTGTTTGGCTTTGGTAACTAATTTTTCCACCACAGACTGCACAGCTTTAGCTTTAGCTTGAGTAGTTTTTACTTTTTCATATAAAATCACACTTTCAGCCAAATTAGCCATTAAGGAACGGCGTCCGGCTGTCTTGCGACCCAAGGTGATCTTTTTCATTTGATGACGCATACTTTATAATAGCAATAAATTATTTCTTCTTTTTGGTTTTCTTTTCAGTTTTTGGCTCATCATCGGTTGTTTCAGCTGGGGCTACCGCTTCTACAACTTCAGTTTTAGCCTCTTCTACCACTTCTTCATTACCACCCACCTCAGTCGCCTGAGAGATGATATTAAAATGGTCAATTAAAATTTGAGCGGCCAACTTCAATGCTTCGTATGGAGCAATTGTGCCGTTGGTTTCGATATTCAATGTTAATTTTTCGTAATCAGTAATATCACCAACGCGAGTATTCTCTACGAAATAACCAACATCTTTTACCGGAGTGTACACTGAGTCCACTACGATAGTACCCAAATCATAATTTTTTCTTTCTTTTTCTTCGGCAGTTTTAAAACCGCGACCGCGTCCAACTACAATTTCCATTTCAAAAGTTTTATCTTCGGTTACAGTAGCGATTACCAAATCTTTGTTAATAATTTCAACCGCAGAATTAGCCTCTATATCACCAGCGGTTACTGGGCCGAGACCTTTTTTAGAAATATTTAAAATAACCGGATCATCAGAAAAAACTTTTACTACTAATTGTTTTAAATTTAAAGTAATTTCTACTACGTCTTCTTTCACGCCACCAACTGTACTAAACTCATGTTGAGCGCCTTTGATTTTAAAGGCCTCAACCGCGCCACCCGGAAGAGAAGACAACAAGACACGACGTAAAGCGTTGCCCAAGGTGGTGCCATAACCATAATAACATGGTGTAATCACCACAGTACCTGTATGCGGGGCCTTACCGGCTTGGAATTCTACTTTAGATGGTAAAAGTAAATTCTCCATATTTATTTAAAATTAGCGTGAATAGAACTCAATGATTGATTTAGCGTTGAAATTTGGTTTTTCTACAGCCGGAGCATTCAACACTTTGCCGGATACAGTTTTCGGATCAACAGCGGCCCAAGCTGGCACTTCCACCTTAGCCATTCTTTCAGACAAATCGGTGTAACCTTTTTTCTTTTTAGCAATATCGCTCAAAGAAACCACATCACCAATGCGAACACGGAAAGATGGGATGTCAACTTTTTTACCATTAACTGTCATCAAACCATGTCTCACCATTTGGCGAGCGTTAGCACGAGATTTACCAAAACCCATGCGGAAAACAACGTTATCCAAACGGGACTCTAAATAGTTTAGCAAATATTTACTAGTATCGCCAGTCTTTTTAGAAGCTTCGGCTACGTAATTAGCAAATTGTCTTTCGATCAATCCGTAAATAATTTTAGCTTTTTGTTTTTCACGCAACTGTTTACCATAACCGGACATTTTTACATGTTTTTGGTTTGGACCATGTTGACCAGGAGGATAACTTCTCTTGGCAAAAGGACATTTAGCAGTCAAACATTTGTCGCCCTTCAAAAGCAACTTTTCACCGGCACGGCGGCATTGTGCGCAATAGGTAGTAACTTTTTTTGTTAATAATTTAACCATATATGCATTAATTTAATGTGGAATATTAAACACGACGACGTTTCGGAGGACGACAACCATTGTGTGGAATCGGAGTAGTATCATTTACAGAAACTACATTGAAACCATTCGTGTGCAAACCACGAATCGCGCCTTCGCGGCCGCCGCCAATACCTTTTACAAACACACTGACTTCCTTTACACCGTAATCAGCGATTTTGTCGGCAACTTGTTTTACTACCATAGAAGCGGCGTATGGGGTAGCTTTCTTTGGACCTTTAAAACCAACCATACCAGCAGAAGCCCAACCCAAAACGTTACCGTTTGGATCAGCAATAGTGACAATAGTGTTATTATAAGTAGCGGAAATATAAGCATTGCCACGAGGTACTTGCTTAACAATTTTTTTCTTTTTTGTTTTTACCACTTTAACGCCTTCTGCAGCGGCTGGAGCAGTAGTGTTAGTGACTTGTTTTTGTTCGGTCATACAAATTTATTAATCGGATTATTTAAGGGAAAATATTAGGTCTTTTGAGCGGCTGGTTTTTTTCCAGAAGCGGCGGTCTTTCTTACATTACCGCGCACAGTACGAGAATTAGTTTTAGTGCGTTGACCACGAACAGGCAAATGTCTCATATGGCGTACTCCGCGATAACACTTAATATCTTTATACCTTTTAACATTAGCCATCACCTCGCGACGTAAGTCACCTTCAGTTTTATATTCTTTTTCTACAATCAGACGAAGTTTATCTTCTTGAGCAGAAGTCAAATCTTTAGTGCGAATATCTTCGCTAATACCGGCTTTAGCCAAGATTTTTTTAGCTAAAGTTGGGCCAACACCATAGATGTATGGTAATGCGGCGACGACTCTCTTGTTCTTTGGAATTTCTACACCAGAAATACGCATAACTATAAAATTACATTATTATTAAATTAACCTTGACGTTGTTTATGTTTTGGATTGCTACAAATAACGTGGACTCTACCTTTGCGGCGTACCACTTTGCATTTCATGCAAACCTTCTTAACTGAGGCACAAACCTTCATACTTTTATATAAAAATTAATTAGTAATGTAAAAATATCAACCACTGCCGCGATATCGACGCCCAGCTCAATGGCCAAGCTACACCGCAATGGTTGATATTCGAGAGACGAGGTAAAAGAAAATAATTTTTCTTTTAACCGAGTCTCGATGAATATGCGGGCCTTACCCACATATTATTGATAAATTGTCACTCCTTTTTCTGATTAGTATCTAAAAGAAATTCTTCCTTTAGTCAAATCATACGGGGTCATCTCTACTTTCACTTTATCCCCGATGCTAAGACGAATCTTATTCATTCTCATCTTGCCGGACAGATGGGCAATCACTGATTGGCCACTTTCCAACATGACACGAAATGTGCCAGCTGGTAGTAATTCCTCAATTTTGCCATCTAATTCGATAATGTCTTTAGCCATTTTGTTTAGTTAAAACAGTGTTATTATATAGAATCTTAGCGAAAAAGTCAAGGGGGCGACGGACAGGTTAAATGTGAATAATTTTAGCATATTTTTTGGCTTAAATTAGCCATTTTACCCTCTCCCCTAGCCTTTTACCGATAAACCCAATATTTATATGAGAAAAAGTTCCAACTGACCATGGCGGCAATGGTGCTAAGACGGACCAGACGGTAGTCAAAGCCCCACAGGTGATTAAAGAGGTACATTACCGCGATGGAAAAGGCGTAATTTAAGCCGGCCAAAATAAGATAACGCACCACCTGTTTGTGCGGCATGGAAGTTTCTTTGAACGACCAATATTTATTTAGAGAAAAATTGAAGACTAAAATAAATATCTGATTTACCACTACTGCTAAAGTCGGATTCCAACCAAATTTTTCTTTGAGTAAAATTAAACTGCCAACATCCAAAAATACACCGGAGATGCCGATTATGAAATATTTTATAAATTGCCCGCGTAGTGACCAGAAGTATTTTAACAGTTTAACAAACATAATATTTTGAAGGGTGGCAATGTTATTTGAGCGGGTTGTGCCGCCACAGCGGCACCCCTGAGGCCTTGGCGGCCGAGGAAAGCGAAAATAATATTGGCATCCTGTAAATTATTCCAAAACTGCTTTAATCCTTCTAACACCTGAAGAAACGGCCTCTTCTTTTTTTATTTTAAATTTCCCGAGCACACCAGTATTTTCCACATGTGGGCCGCCACAAATTTCTTTAGAGAAAGTTAGAGCGTCTTCGTGAGCATCCGGCATTTGTTCTGGATCGCCAACCGAATACACTTTTACTTTATTACCATATTTATCTTCAAACAAACCCATAGCACCTTTGGCTTTGGCTTCGGCGACGGCCATCTCAGCAAAACTCACTGGATAATTTTTCTGTATTGCATAATTAACTAATCTTTCCACTTCTTGCTTTTGTTCTTCGGTCATTTTTTCTGGATGGGAAAAATCAAAACGCAGACGTTCGGCGGTGATATTACTACCTCTTTGCTCCACGTGTGTACCTAAAACTTTGCGCAAAGCGGCGTGTAATAAGTGGGTGGCAGTGTGATATTTTACTGACATTTCGCCGGTATCAGCCAAACCACCTTTGAATTTTTGTTCTGCACCAGCACGAGAGAGCTCTTGATGTTTTTCAAAAGCTTCTTTAAACCCAGTCACATCTACTTTCAAATTATTTTCTACGGCCAACTCTTGGGTCATTTCTAGAGGAAAACCAAAAGTGTCATAAAGTTTAAAGGCCTGTTTGCCAGAAATTTCATTAACTAATTTTCCAGTTTTTTCAAAAGCCATTCGGAAACCAGCTACTAATTTTTCAAATTCTTTCAAACCTTGCTCGATCGTATTTCTAAATTTACTTTCTTCTTTGGCCATTTCATTCAAAACAAACTCTTTATTCTTTACTACTTCCGGATAAACATCAGCAAAAATTTTAATTACTTCTTCAGCAATCTGTGAACAAAAATTTTCTTTAATCCCCAACTGACGGCCATGGCGCACCGCGCGACGAATCAACCGACGCACAATATAACCCTGGTCCACATTGGACGGAGCGATCTTTTTATTATCACCCATAATCATAGTGGCCGTGCGTATATGGTCAGCCACGATACGCATAGATTTAGTCACTTCCCCGCCTTCCACATATTCATGGCCAGAAATTTCTTGTATTTTTTGAATCAGAGGCCAAAATGTATCAATCTGAAAAACATCAACAAAATTATTCAATACCATCAATGTACGCTCTAACCCCATGCCAGTATCCACATTTTTTTGTTTAAGGGCCTCATACTTCCCTTCCGTGTTTTTATTATATTGCATGAATACATCATTCCAGATTTCCAGCCAATTATCTTCATTATTCCCCGGATTGCTGCCGGCTGGTGGATATTCGCCCTCCCCTTTCCAATAAAACATTTCAGTGTCTGGACCACACGGGCCAGTTTGCCCAGCCGGACCCCACCAATTATTTTTTCTTGGAAGATAGGCTATACGATCTTCCGATATACCAAGTGATTTCCAAATACCAGCCGCCTCTTCATCGCGCGGAATATTATTTTCTGCTTCGCCAGCAAATACCGATACGGACAATTTTCTTGAATCCAAACCCAGCCACTCTCTACCAGTCAAAAATTCCCAGCTCCAAGTAATGGCTTCCTGTTTAAAATAATCACCCAAAGACCAATTGCCAAGCATCTCAAAAAAAGTATCGTGTCGATTATCCCCCACTTCGTCAATATCTTGGGTGCGAATACATTTTTGTACACTGGCCAACCGAGTGCCTTCTGGGTGTTTTTCACCGAGTAAATATGGCACGAGGGGGTGCATGCCGGCAGTAGTAAACAACACCGTCGGATCATTCTCCGGAATCAAAGAAGCGGAAGGAATAATTTTATGTCTTTTACTTTGAAAAAAATCTAAATATTTTCTGCGAAGTTCTTTGGAGGTGAGCATAGTTTAGTTTAATTCACACTTAGTATAATTTTCTTTAGATAAAACTTCAACAACTTTTGAATAATTATAAGCCTGAAATTCCATGATATTTAAAGAATAACCACTTATTTTAATTGTAGCTTTGCCTTTTATGCAAATTTTACCTTTGGCAACATCGGTTAAACCTAACATTTTAATCATCTGATCTCGGTTGCTTACATTAAAACCATTACTAACAACGTCGAATTGAGGTAATAATTTTGCACTTTCTTCATCTGGTGTAAAAGACAATCCATCAGATGCTTCCATCGAAGAGCCTGACGTATACCCGTAGACACCGTTTATAACTACTTCGCCACTATAGAGCAGCCTACCAGGGATTTTTTCAACAAACTTTAACGGTCCATAATTTACCACCTCAGCTTCTTTTTCTATTGCACTAAGAGTTAGTTTAACTTCACTAAATTTTTTAGTCGCTAAATCAAAAATAATATTTTTTCCATCAACTAAAATTGTGATTGTGTTTTGAGATTGTGAATTTTTATCTTCAACCAATTTTACCTCCGGATCTTTATTGACTGAAGTGATAGGAAAAACATTTGTAGAATCAACAGCAATTAACTTACCAGTTTGCGTGGCGCCAGGTTTAAGAGTCTCGCCATTCCAATCCATCTGTAAATAAAAGAGTTCTTTATCACCGCGACATACATGCCTAACTGAAGGAGCGTGATTCAAACCGTTAAAATCTTCCGATGAAATCCACAATTCATTAGCGCCTACAGTTTTTTCATC
>CAZEYR010000001.1:44635-86114 GCA_964516735.1 uncultured Gammaproteobacteria bacterium | reverse complement strand
GCAGGGGCGCACGGGCTCGAACCGTGAAAAACAGTTTTGGAGACTGTTGTGATACCATTTCACTACGCCCCTAAAAACAAAAGGACAGAACAAGACGTCCTGTCCTTTGAGTTGTTACTTGGTTTCTTTGTGGTCGGTGTGCTTTTTGTCGTGCTTGCAATATTTCTTCAAAGTCAATCTAGTCTTCAAAGTTTTTTTATTTTTCTTGGAAAAATAATTAACGCGTTTGCAAGTAGCGCACTCCAACTTTATCATGTTGTCTTGAGACATATTTTTGGTTGGTTATTTAATTCCCTTTTGTTCGGGCAACAATGTAACTAAGCCCTGGTGGGCAGGCAAGGATTCGAACCTTGGAAGGCGGAGCCAGCAGATTTACAGTCTGCCCCAGTTGGCCACTTTGGTACCTGCCCATTTGGAGCCATCTGTCGGGCTTGAACCGACGACCGACGGTTTACAAAACCGTTGCTCTACCGCTGAGCTAAGATGGCGCTGGAGCCGATGAGCGGATTTGAACCGCTGACCACCTCCTTACCATGGAGGTGCTCTACCAACTGAGCTACATCGGCTTAAATTGTTAAAGTTTACTAATTCTATTCTTAAAATCTTCCAATTTCTGATTTTCCGGATTCACCAAACGCAGTTCGTTATACCCATTTTTGGCTAAATCCTTGTCGCCGCATATTATAGCAGTTTCCAATAATAAGTCAAGATATTTTGGATTTTTAGGCTCTAGTTCTACCGCCTGCACGATCGCTTCTTTGGCGGTTTCTGGCTGTTTTATCTTGATTAATAATTCAGCCAAATGGTAAAAGCGTGGGGCCAACGAATCATTGACCAAAACCGCATTTTGGTAGTGCTGAATCGCCTCTTCCATGTCGCCCTGACTTTCCGCAATCTCAGCCAATTTGACCATCGCCCCATCGTCTTCCGGATCCAACTGCAACAAAAAGCGATAGGTCTGCATTGCCTCTTCGAGCGAACCTTTGGCCAAATAGGTATCCGCCAAACCGCGATAAGCCGGAGCGGATTTTACATTAATTTTGATCGCGGAAATAAACAACTCCTCCGCTTTGTCCAAATTACCAGCCACCAAATACTGATTGGCTTCTTGGATAATATTTTTTAATTTGCTTTCTTTTTCTTCTTTACTCAGATCTTTAATCTCTTCTTTGATCTTGGCAGTCTGCTCATGGTGCCACAATCTTTCCACTTTGCCAAAATATATCCTAAATTTTAACTGCAATTTACCCCAGATCTTTCTCACCGGGCGAAAAATTTTAATCAATTTTTCTTTTAATTTTTTACTCTGCTCCTCTACTCTCTTTTCAATCATCTCTTTTTTCTTACGGCTTTCTCTTTCTTCATTCAAATTTTCTACGTCAAGATTAGAAAGTTGCGGAAACTTTCTAACTACGATAAAAATTATCGCGGCCAAAGCTAACAAAATGATGATTAAAGGTAAAATCTCAAACATATTTATTTAATGATCTGCTCGGCATTTTGCACAATTTCCAACCAACTGTCAAACTTGGCTGAAGCTCCGCCGACTAAAACACCATGAATATGCTCTTGTTTTAAATAATCGGCTACGTTGTTACCGCGGACGCTACCACCGTAAAGCAAGACTGGTATTATACCAGAAATTAAGCTACTGATCCAGCCCGAAATCTTCTTGTGAACCTCTTCGGCCACCGTGGAATCGCAAGCCAAACCAGTGCCAATCGCCCACACCGGTTCGTAAGCCACAACGAGCTCCCGACCGGCCGGCCAGGACAAATTTTCTAGAGCGGCGCGCAATTGCACTTCTATTATTTCTTCTGTTTTACCTTCTCGACGTTCTTTTTCTGTTTCACCCACGCACACGACCGGCGTCAAACCCAAATTAAGCGCTTCTTCCATTTTTTGTCGCACATCATGATTATTTTCATAAAAAAGATGGCGGCGTTCAGAATGGCCGATCAAAGCATATTTCGCTCCGCTATTTTTATACATTGCCAAAGATATTTCACCAGTATAACCCCCCTTATCCACCCAATAAGCATTTTGCGAACCAGTACCAATTTTTATATCATTCAAAGTCTGTGTCACCGGGTAAAAAGACAAGGCCGATGGAAACACCGCCATTTTTATTTTGACCGATATTTTTTTTAACTTATCCGCCAAAGCATTAGCTAAAATATTACTTTCATCATAATCTAAATACATCTTCCAATTAGCAAACAGATAAATTGTTTTATCGGCCGACATATTTTTAAAATTAGAAATAAATTATTTTAGCATTTTTAACACGTCTTCTTTGTTGATTGGACCAATCGCCGCCAAGCGCATTTCTTCTTCCACAAATAATTTTTTGGCAATTTCTTGCACTTCTTTGGCGGTCACTTTTTTTACGGCTTGCACCACCTGCTCTGGAGTCATGGTTTTTTTCATAAACCAAAATTGTTTGGCAAACCATTCGGCTTGAGCATTGCATTCTTCCATTGCCAAAGCCATCCGGCCAGACAAACTACTCTTGGCGTCTTTTAGTTCTTTATCTGTCACACCGGAAGTGGCGATTTTTTTCAATTCTTCACGGATTACTTTTAAAGCCTCAGGTAATCTGGCTGGATCCAACCCGGCGCGCACATAAGCCATCCCGGTATCTCTAAAATTACCGGCGCTGGCGTGTACCATATAGGCCAAACCGCGTTTTTCCCGCACTTCCACAAACAATCTGGAGCTCATCCCGCCGCCCAATATATACAACATCACCGAAGCGGCGAAACGCTTGGGGTGATTGTAGTCCAGACCCGGAAAACCCAAAATGATATGCGCCTGATCTACTTTTTTCTCACGCACCTCTACTCTCTCGACCAAAGACAATTTTTTGGTTGGAAAAGCAAACTTGGCAAAAGAATTTTTATCACGTTTTTCTTTGGTGCCGATATTTTTTTGATTGGCAAAATATTTTTCCACCAATTTTTTTAATTTTTTATTTTCTATATTGCCAGCTACCACCAACACCATATTTTTTGGTGAATAAGCCGACTGATAATAATCCCACAGTTCCTGACGGGTCAAACCTTGCACCGTTTCTTTACTGCCACCCTCATCCCAACCGAGTGGACAATCTCCATAGAGCAAACGATCAAACAGCAGGTTGATAAACATCATGGGATTGTCTTCGTACATGCGCAGTTCTTCTACGATCACGCCTTTTTCTTTGGTCATTTCCGCTTCATCCATTTTGGAATTAAAAATCATGTCAGAAATCAGATCAAAAGCCAACTCCTGTTTGGAACTGTCAATTTTTACATAATAACCGGTATAATCTTTACTAGTGAAAGCATTAAAATCAGCGCCCACGGCGTCCAATTCACGGGAAATATCCATAGCGGTCGGACGTTTGATGGTGCCTTTAAACATCATGTGTTCTACAAAATGCGACACACCGGAAATTTTCTGATGTTCGTAGCGCGAGCCGATCGGCAATTGCGCAAGCACAGTCGTAGCTCTGGTGCCTTTGGTCGGCACGGTCACGAGTGTGATGCCATTTTTTAATTTGGAAATTTTATACATAACTATCCGGTAATAATTTTATAACTCCCCCAATCTCCTCTAGCCGCTTGATACGTATGTAAGGCCATAACACCAAATTGTAATATTGAAATTTCTAAGAAAGAATTACCTAACTGTTCATCCGTCATCTTCGTTATTTCCGGCACTATTTGAGACGAGATATCTCTGAGTGGAATCTTTACTTTTGTTTTGGCATTTATACCAGTCTCAACAGGTATTTTTTTAAGCGCTCGCATTTCTCTTCTAGTGGCATCTTGTTCAAGAATCATATCAACCACA
This sequence comes from uncultured Gammaproteobacteria bacterium, assembly GCA_964516735.1. GTDB lineage: Bacteria > Patescibacteriota > Patescibacteriia > Magasanikbacterales > GWA2-37-8 > JAHJCN01. The sequence continues at coordinate 82,277 of CAZEYR010000001.1, read as the reverse complement.
CCCTCCAAATTATTTATTTTTTGATGCAAGGGATCCCGTATATTAATTTTCTTTTTATATTCCGACTGTAATAAATCTATATTGCTTTTAATGGTCGATACCTTTAACTCTAACTGCGCCAACTCTCCCCTCATTTCGTCAATCCTCTTTTGATCTTTTATTTTTTCACTCTCAAGTATTTCCAAAACTCCCCTATAAGATCTTTCATCACTTTGCAAACGCAAATAAACAGCGTCATCTTCTTTATTTTTTATTTCCTCCGACAGTTCCTCTATCTCCCTGTCCATCCTTTCGATATCCATCACTATATTTTCAATATTTTCAGCATCTTTTTCATATCTCGTACCCTTCGCTAATTCTTTGATAAGACCAATAGACTCCTGATCATCGTTTAAAACTCTTAGAAAACGCCCTTTATCAGATATTCGCCGATAAAATTCCGTACCAAACTGATTCGCATGACCAACTTCATGCAGAAAGACACCTAAATCAATCTGATGTTTCAAAGGAGGTGAAAATATCTGATTCGCTTCATAATCAAACTGATACTTCGGACAGACGGTCGGATGCGTACGCTCTGTCTGTACAATTATTTTTACCAACTTATTTGTCAACAAGTCCATCATGCTAAATTTTTCCATTCTGCCGTCTTTTTGATAAATCAATTTATAATCTTTTAGTTCTCTTCCATTCTCTCCTTTAAATTTGACATTAGCACCCAGCTCGACTTCTACGTCACATAATTTATTTCCGTTCACATCTTTATACTCATAAATTATTATTTCAGTTTTTTCCTTTTCTTTATTTTTTGAATTATCTAAAAAATTTCCTGTACTAGGGTCTATGTTTGTTTCATGAAATAGCAAATCACGTTCTCCCATATTTAAATAATGTTGTCAAACAAATAAGTTTTTAATTCTTCTATAGAAATTCTTTCTTGTTGCATGGTGTCGCGATTGCGCACTGTTACACCTTTACCCTCCAAAGTGTCAAAATCTACCGTCACACAAAATGGTGTGCCAATTTCATCCTGACGGCGATAGCGTTTTCCGACGTTGCCATTATCATCAAATTCGCACACCCACTCGGTCTTGAGATCGGCAAAAATTTCTTTGGCTTTAGCCACCAGATCCGGCTTATTGCGAAGCAATGGAAATACGGCCACTTTTACCGGAGCGATCTTGGCTGGAAATTTTAGCACTGTGCGAATTTCGCCTTCATTTTCTTCTTCGGTATAAGCGGAAGCCAAAGCGGCCAGGAAAGCGCGATCCACGCCAAAAGTCGGTTCAATCACATGCGGCACAAATTTACGGCCATCACCGGTAGAATAAACTAATTCTTGTCCAGAAAATTCCGTATGTTTTTTTAGATCATAATCACTGCGATGAGCCAAACCAAACAATTCATCACGGCCAAATGGAAAATCGTATTCAATATCCACGGTCTTTTTGGAATAGAAAGCTAATTTTTCTTTTGGATGCTCATAACTGGTCAGAGACTCTTTTTTGATCCCGATCTCAGCACAAAATTCTTCTTGCTTAGCTAACCACTCTTCAAACAAGCTCTCCCACGGAGTTTCCGGATCAATAAAATATTCAATCTCCATCTGTTCAAATTCACGCAAGCGGAAAATAAAATTGCGAGCAATAATTTCATTGCGGAAAGCTTTGCCAATCTGAGCGATACCAAACGGAATTTTTACCCGTGAAGCATCTACGACATTTTTAAAATCCACAAAAATCGCACCGGCGGTTTCTGGACGTAAATAAACCTCTGCTTCCACACCATTCATCTCGGTCTTAAACATCATATTTAAAAAGCGCACCTCAGTCCAGTTGGCTTTATTGCCACAAGCCGGACAATTTTTGCCTTTTAAGGCTTCGTCCATCCCGGCCAAATTTCCTTCCATATCCTGACCAGTCAAATCTTTTACCAAATGATCAGCACGAAAACGTTTTTTACATGTTTTGCAGTCTACCATCGCGTCGTTAAATCCAGAGGTGTGGCCAGAAGCCTCCCATAATTTCGGATGCAGCAAAATCGGGCCGTCGATGCCCACTATATCTTCGCGGGTTTCCACAAATTTTTTCCACCATAAATCTTTAATATTCTTTTTTAATTGCGAACCGTACGGGCCATAACTATAAGTATTAGCAAAACCGCCATAGATTTCGCAAGCCGGAAACACAAACCCCCTTCTTTTACAAAAGGAAACTATTTTTTCCATTTTATTTTCGGTAGACATAAATTTCTTTCTTAGTTTCTATCTTAAACGGAAGTAATTTCTTTTTCTTTTTGCTCCCCGATCTGAGCTATTTTTTCATTATATTCTTTTACCATTTTTTCTAAATCTTCTTGCAAGCTAAATTTTTCATCTTCGCTGATGCTTTTGGCTTTTTCTTCACCAGTCACCAAATCGCGAACTTCTTCACGCACTTTTCTGGCGCTGATTCTGGCTTGTTCTACTTTTTGGTGTAAAACTTTGGTCAATTCAACGCGGCGCTCAGAAGTTAATTCTGGCAAACTTAAACGAATCAAACGGCCGTCATTAACCGGATTGATCCCCAAACCAGAATCGCGCAAACCTTTTTCCACTGCTGATAAAATACTTTTATCCCACGGCTCGATATTTAAAGTTTTGGCATCAGCCACCGAGATTGAAGCCACGGCTTTAAGCGGCTGACGCATGCCATAGGCTTCCACAGACACACCTTCCACCATCGCTGTGGAAGCGCGGCCAGTGCGCAAGCCGGAAATATCTTCCTTCAAAAAATCAATCACTTTGTCAAAATCCCCCTTAAAGTCTTTGATATTCATACAAATTTTATGATTAAATTATTTCTATAAAGTTGTGGCTAATTGTTTTTCCAAATTGGAAAAGCCCATAAATAAAACATTTGGTTTGTCTGGATGGATGCGTAAAGCAGTCGGAATAGTGGTGGTCGGCAATTTTTTGGTCACCCAACTATTACCACCGTCAATTGTCTTGTAGAAAGTAGAACGCACATGGGTATTGTTGTCGCCTAAAATAGTGGCGGTATAATACATTTCTTTTTGATTTTTTGGATTGATAGCAAAACTATAAATATTTACACTGCCCGGTGGGGTAATCAACTTAATTTCATTCCAAGTAACACCGGCGTCATCCGAACGCAACACACCATATTTGGAAATCCAAAAAATACTATCCTTTTGCGCCGGATTGAGAATCAAACGAGAGAAGACTTTACTGTCGCTGAAACCTTCCAAACTTTTAGACATATCGCGCCATTCCACACCTCCATCATCTGATCTAAACAATCCATTACGATAGCTTCCTAAATAAACTCTATCTTTTATCTTTGGGTCTACGGTCATGTATTGTAAATAAAAACCAAATCTTTTCATAACTTTCCAACTACGTCCGCTGTCGACGCTCTTTAAAATATCTCCGCCTAATTCTGCGCCATAAATCACATCAGCCCGATGTGGATCCATGGACAATGATACAAATCTTTGATCGGGACGCTCTTCAGTATAAACCAACGTCCAAGTACGAGAGCAATCTGTAGTCTTGTAAATATGCGGACCGTCGCTGACAAAAATATTACACTTATCTTTGGGATCCACGGCCATGGCATAAATAAATTTGCCATTTAAGGCTGAAGCATTGCGCCAGGTATCGCCATTGTCATAAGAATAAAATACTCCTTGGCCGCGAGAACCTAAATAGATAGCGTTGGGATCGCTAGGATCTTCGTAAATTCTAAAAATATTCACATTGGCAATAGAACTGACGCCTTTAGCGGTCGGCAAAGCTACAATCTGCTGCCAATTTTCCGCACTGTCCACCGAACGAAACATACCGGTTGGCCCGCTGGTTTTTGTGTCAGAAGTAACACAGCTAGCACCGGTTAAAATTATTCCGACTAAAATAAAGGATAAAATGGACAATTTTTTATACATAATTTTCTCCTTAAAATTTTAATAAAATTTGTTCAATTAATAAACGTGGATGAATATTTTTCCCGAGCAAAATTCGTGCTTCCATCAAACTGTCTATAATCTCCGCGATCTGGGTGCTGGAGAAATTTTCGGTTTTTCTCTTTAGTTCGGCGATTCCGGCGTACACCTGTCGCTCTGGATTTTTTTTCATCAAAAACACGTCTCGCCACAACATCATCCACAATTCCAAAATCTTTTGTAATTTAGCTCGCTCGCGTATATGGTCGGTCTTATCTCCAAATAAATCATCGACTTCTTTCAGTTGAACATAAAATGGCGCGCTGATTATTTTTTCTAAACGAGCGATTTCTTTATAATATTCTGAGCGCTTATCTGAATCTTCGGCCAGCTCAATCGCTCTGCCCGGACGACCCCAAGCCAACGCGGCACAAATTTCGGCATCCATTTCACTAATTCCTTTTTCCAATAACCCCTTGACGATTTCACTATTTTTTACAATTGGAAAAAATATCAGCTGACAACGCGAGCGAATAGTCGGCAACATAGCGTTGTCATCGTTGGTCAATAGGAAAAACACGGTTTTACTCGGAGGTTCTTCCAATGTTTTTAGAAGAGCGTTGGACGACTTTTTATTAAGCAACTCTATCTCATCAACAATCACCACCTGATAACCGCCCTGCCAAGATTTTCCTTGCAGACGACTGTGTAAATCTCTCGCCTGATCAATAGATATATCTTTTTTCAATTTCCCAGTTTTTTCGTCTTCAATTCTTTCCAGATAAAAATAATCCGGACTAAAATACAGCTTATCAGCCGACACATTTAACAAACGACTGGCCAAAAGTTTGGCCACAGTGCGTTTCCCCACCCCATCGGCGCCGACAAAACAATAAGCGTGACCCAAAGAATCACTTTCAATAGCCTTTTCAAAATAAGAAAAAATATCATTGTGACCTATAATCATATTAACAAAGATTAGCCTTTCTGGCAACTTAAAATCGCCTCGGCGGTCAGCTGGCCGGTTTTCTGCCAAGAGTAATTTTTTGTCCGTTCCAAACCAGCATTTTTTAACTGATTTTTCAAATTTTTATCCATCAAAATTTTTTTAATATTATCGGCAATCGCCTCCAAATTTTTCGGGTCGGCATACAAAGCCGCTCCTCCCCCCACTTCTTCCATTGAACTTCCTGCTCCGGCTACTACCGGACACCCCACCGCCATGGCTTGAAGCACAGGCAAACCAAACCCTTCATATAATGAAGGCACGGCAAATACTTCCGCTCCGGCCACCAAATTTGGCACTTCGTCATTTTCTACCCAACCCGGCAAAATTATATCTTGAAGATACGGGCTATTTTCTATTTCCAATTCAATTTCTTGATAGCCCACACCTGGCCGGCCGACCAATACCAGTTGTACGTCTTGTCCGTCGGCTTTTATTTTATTAAAAGCTTGCACCAAACCTTTGGTGTTTTTCTTTTCTTCCAAACGGTTAACATTGATCAGATACGGTTTGGAAATTCTGTATTTCTTTTTGGACTCTTCAATCATGGCTAAACTGATTTTACCCAAATTATATTTTTCTGAATCATAAGCCAAAGGCGTCACCAGCATTTTTTCTCCCACCTGCGCACCATAAAACTTTTTTGTCTCTTCCAAACTAAATTGCGACGGGGTCAATATTTTTTTAGCTTTTTTAATAAGCATTTTATTCATCCATTTTAAATATTGGCGACCAAGAAAATTGTACGCTCGTGGAAACACCAAAAACGCGCTGTCATGCAAAGTCACGACGGTATTTTTTGGACAAATGATTGGAATAAGTTGGCCGGGCGCAAAATACACATCCGGCGCTCGCCACAAAAATTCCCAAGACAATCTAATTTGGCTCCACATTTTTTTAAATGGCCATGATAAAATTTTCACCGACCAATTAGGCGGCAGAACCGCCAACTCGCCTTGCAGAGGCTTTTGGCAATACAAAACCACCCTCACGTCCGAGGGTAGTGAGCGTTTGAGCTCTTGGATAGCGCGCCAAGCGTATTCTTCCACACCGGTGCGCTCTGTTTTATTCGCGTGATCTGCTTCAATGCCAATTATCATATTATCTTGTAGCCAAAATACTTCGTTTATAACTTTCAATATTTTCCAAAGCGATCCCCGTGCCTTTGGCTGAACAAAAAATCGGTTCTTCCGCCACATAAGTCGGTACGCCAGTCGACTGAGCAATTAAATCACTCAAATTACGGAGCATAGCTGAACCACCGGTCAAAATAATCCCTTTATCCATGACATCGGCCGATAATTCTGGAGGGGTTTCGTGCAAAACTTTTTTTACCATATCTAAAAGCATTCCCAGATCATGTTGTAAGGCTTCGGTGGTATCGTCAGAATTCACTGTCACAATACGCGGCAAACCAGATACCGTATCACGTCCTTTAATCTCCACAGTTAAAGGCTTGGCCATAAACATGGCTGAACCAACCTTATTTTTTATTTCTTCCGCAGTGTGTACGCCAATCGCCAAATTATATTTATGGCGGACATACTCAGCGATAGCTTGATCAAATTTGTTGCCGCCAATTCGGACTGAACCGCAAGACACAATTCCACCCAAAGAAATCACGGCGATCTCACCGGTACCGCCACCTAGATCAATCACCATGTGGCCAGAAGCCGCCCCAATTGGAATGTCAGCGCCAATGGCGGCTACAATCGGAGCCTTGATAATATAAGCCGCCCGGGCGCCCGCTGCCAAAGTGGCATCCACTACCGCCCGACGTTCGGTTGAAGTAATCCCAGCCGGCACCGCCACCATAACCTCTGGACGAAATAAATGCACACCGCCCAAAGCTTTGTTGATAAAATATCGAAGCATGGCTTCGGTCGTGCGATAATTAGCAATTACCCCTTCTTTTAAAGGATGTTCGGCCAAGATGCTGTCCGGGGTACGCCCCAACATATCTTTGGCTTCAATCCCCACCGCCAAAATTTTTCCATCCCCTTTGGATACGGCCACCACACTCGGTTCATCAATCAAAATCCCCTTTTTTGGCACATACACCCGCACATTGTTCGTCCCCAAGTCAATTCCGATTTTTTTAATAAACATAAGGTCAGAATTTTATTTTAAACTCGCGATCTAATGTTAAATCTGTTGCACTTTTTTCTATTTTTTTACCAAAATCTAAATTTAACGTCAATTTATTATCCAATGTGCCAATTTGTTTTTGCACCAATAAATTATATTCACCTTTTTTAATTTGATCAACAATCTGTGGCGCTAATTTAAATTTAAAAGACATTTCCTTAATCTGCCCAGCCTTTACTTCCGTAAACGCCCCAAACCATTGTCGACCGTTTTCCAAACCACTGTCCGCCATTTTTTCCAGCGGATAATCTTTAACGTCTGCTCCTCGCACTTCTACCAGCACACTCCCCTCCGGCACATACACTCGAGCGTAATCCAAATATTGGCTAGTGCGCCAATCAATCTTTCCTTGATGCAAAAATTTCATTTTAGCCTCGGCTAAAAAATTTCCATCTTTATCGATATTTATAGTGTAAGTCAGCTCCCTTTTCATTGAAGCATCAGTTTTTAGAGCGCCTAAATTAGCATCCACCCACATCAAATAATCACCGTTATTTTTTTTCATTTTACCAGCCCAATCACTAGCCACCAGAATTGCTTCGCTGTCAGACGATAAACCATAAGCCACCACCTGTTTTTGTTTCAACATTTTTTGAGCTAAATCAAAATATTTTGACCAGTTTAAGATTACATCCGTACGCATTTTGGCGAACAACACGTGAGTGATATCCACCAACATTTTTTTACGTTGATCAAAATTTAAATTTTTATTAGCATAATTATATTCCACTTCATATTCTAATTTTTCTATAAAATTTTGACTGTTAAACTCTTCATTATTCACCACAATCGGACCGGTAATTTTCAAAACCTCTTCCAAAATAGTTGGAGTAAAACCAATCACCCCGTCAATTTCATTAGCGGCTATACCTTTTTCTAATTTATATAATTCCAAAGCTTTAGCGGCTGAGATAGAAAAATCCGGTGACCAATTACTATCTCTAAAAAACCATTTTTCCACTTTTAAATAATTTTTAAGCGGAGTCGGTGGCTCTGGCAAAACATTTTTATTAGCATAATTATCTAAAATTTCCGTACCTTCTACTTTTAATAATTCCGGCAGGCCTTTATCTACTTTTACCACGGCATAAGCACCGATAAAACCTCCGGCGGGACGTAATTCGGTATTATTTAAAAATAAAACTAAATAAGTTTTTGATCCAAAAAACCCCATCGCTTCTTCCAAAGCGGTTTGCCCACCAACTGTACCCTCAAATTTTTGACCGACTTGGCTAACCACCATTTTTTGTAAATCTCCACTGCGATAAGCATATAATAAAATCCCCACCCCGACCGCCGCCAGTGCTAAAAAAGCTAAAATAAAAATAATAATTTTTTTTAACATATTATGTTCTCTTTTTAGACACATTAAAACCTAAATATTTTCCAAACATTAAATGAGTAACTGCGTCTAAACACGGAATGGCGGAAAAACACACCAAGGAAATCGGCATTACTGCCCATTGTAATAACATAAATAAATAACGATGGCGACCCATTTTTTCCGGCCGCGGCGGCAGCAGCAACATCCCCATCGTGGCGGATATAAATAAACCAAGCATGGCCAAATTCATCAAATTTTGCAATACAAATGGGGTATTAAAATAAATCGCGCTCTGACGCACATCCGTGCTAGCCAACCACAAAGGCAAGCGGCCCAAAACGGTAATTAAAATCGCCACCACTGCCCAACTCCACTTTCCTTCCCATTCATGAAACAACAAAACGGCTTTTTTCCAAAAACTGATTTTTTTATTTTTTCTAAAATTCCAAAGTAAATAAGGAATATTCTCTGTGCCCCACGCCCACCGACGCTGTTGCAAATAAAGATTTTTTAAACTTTTCCAAGCGCTTTCATCGTGTACTGTATCCATAGATACCGGTACATACAACGGCGTCACTTCATACTGGCCGTTATATCTCAGCCAACATTGAAAAAAAATTCTAGAATCCTCACTTACAATATCTTTGGCGTGACCGCCACAATCCAACGCTGCCTTAAAACTCATACTATGCGAAGAAAAAGTCACTAAATTATCTAAACGGCCTAAACTAAACAACATCCAAAAGCTGGTACCAAACGCCATTGTGCGGAGCACTGCATTGGATTCCCACAAATTATTATTATACAAGGTCACTGGCTGAAAGGAGCTGCGCGTCGGATTGGGATGACGCAAATACATATACGTCAAATGAGCGAAATATTCTTTATGGACTACCGTATCCACATCAAACACGGAAATAATCACATCTTCATATTTCCAATCACGAGCATCGGCATATTTTTTGAATTCTAATTCCGCATAATGAATATTGGAACCCTTGCCCGGTAATTCACCTGGCAAATCCGCCGGATGAGCATAAAACAATAAATCAGCGAATTTATTTGCATAATTTTCCCTCACTTTTTCTTGAATTCTTTTAAAATGTTCTGACTTTCTGGCTTCTCCTGCCAATACTACATACAATTTTTCGGCCGGATAACTAGACTTGCCTAAAGCCTCCAAAGTTTCTTTTACCACCACATACTCTTCATTGTATAAAGGTAAAAAAACCACATTCTTTTTTTCTGCCCATTCGGGAAATTCTTTTTTCAACCGTATAAACCAATCAATTTTAACAGCCTGGCGGAATCTATTCCAAGATAAAAATAAATAAAAGGAAAAATAAGCCACTCTTAGTACCCAATACACATCAAATATAATCACCAAATAAATCATCCACAGCGGTTTAAAAATTGACAACCCCACGCTCAACAGCAAAGTCAGCCAGATGCTTAATCCGGGCATAATTTCATACCAGCGATATCTTTGGTAATCCGATATCATATTATTTTTTCTTGGGACCAATATTCGCCTCACCACTATATTTGGCGCTAACGTATTGGCCGATCGGTTGAGTAATAATTTTTTCCGCTAAACCAAACAACACCTTTTCCTCAACTTCACCCTCTTCACCCACGTGGCTAACTACCGCCACTATCGGTATATTCAAAGTTAAAGCCAAAGTATTGCCCAAAGTAACAACAATTCTGGTCGAGGTAAACTTCCCCACTCCCACTCGCACCGCTAGGCCTTTGACTTGTTGAACATTTTTATTTAATTTTTGCAAGGTTTTTTCTACCACGACCAAGAGACCATCGCTGTCTTTCACGGTCGAATAAGCAAATTTCTGCCATTTTTTGCCTTCACCGGCATAAATCAACATCTGTCCGTCAAGAGAATTGTCTAAAAATAAATACATAATTAACTAATATGCAATTCATCTAACACTACAATATTTTTACTTTCAAACACACCGTACAAAAAACGATCGCCAATCTCTCGTCGATCAGTAAACTCTTTTTCTTCCATAATCGTATAACGTATAGGCTGACCAGCGATTTTTTCAAATTCTTTGATCAACTTGCTAACCATTACCGCCTTAATCTGGCCAACAATCAAAATATCCGTGACTGCCTCTTTATCTTCAGTAAAAATACCAGTTAACAATAAAAACTTAATCTGTCCGCCTTTTTTCTTTAAATCCTCAATCAACTTTTGTTCTTCTAATTCTTTGCTTTTAATCAATAGCATTTTAATTTCGCTATACAATAAAAAATTAGAATCCAACTTATAATACTTAGAACGTTCTGTCCCTATCTCTTCTAAATTAGACGTGCCTACCGGTACTTGTTTAATCACTCCTAATTTTTCTAAATTGGCGATTTCTCTTCGCACTGCGTTTAATTGCACCTCAATAATCCGGGATAATTCTCGAACATAAAAAGAACGCTCGGGCGAGCGGAAAAATAACTGAAGTAGCTTAAGACGAGTCTTTGAACCAATTAAGTGTTCAAGCATATTGATTGCTTAATAATTCAATCTATAGTATAATAATTATGGGTTAAAAAGTCAAAATATGGAACCTATTCTTCGTTTAAACGAATTTTTTGTAGAAGGAGGAGAACAAGAACGCTCACACGTGCTTTTACACATTACTGAACCATCTACGCCTGAAGAAAAAAAACGAGGCTATTTTTTTGCTATCTGTGAAACTAATAACGCTGCCAGCGACTTCATCTTACGCCTACAGTCTATCATTGATGAAGTAGAAAACGATTTCTACGAAACCCATGAAGAAATAGGTAAAAGTATTCTAGAAAAAATTCTGGAAAAAATTAATCAGCAAAGCGTTTCCTTACTAAACAATGATGCTGAGTTTCATTGTGTAATCGGCGCTCTCAACCCACCCCACATTACCTTTACTTTTTATAATAATCCACTAATCTTATTATTTTATAAAAAACAAGACGGATCTTATCAAAAAATGGATTTAGTGGCAGCCAACCAAGAAGAAAATCCAGCCAACAAAAAACATATTTTTTCACAAATCATTGAAGGGAAAATTACTCCCAACGACTTCTTTTTCGTCGGCACCCCTAAAATTGCCGAATATTTTAGCCACGATCGGCTACAAAAAGTTATTAGCTCTCGCCCCGGCCGCCAAAGCGCCGAGCATTTAGAGCGCGTCTTGCATGAATTACGCAACGGCTTGTCTTTTGGCGGATTGATCGTCCAGCTAGAAAAAAACTCTGATAGCATCCCGGCTACGGCCAAAGCAAGCGATCTCGGCCCGGAAAAAACCGAACCCGCTCCCCGCTTAACCAACCGAATTCGTCCACATCTTTCTCAAAGAACTGAAAAAATTATCACCACAGAAAATATTCGACAATTTTTATCAATTGTTTGGGCTGGCTTAAAATATTTGGGACAAGCCGGCTGGTGGCTGATTTTGCTATTGGTGGCTATTTTAAAAAACATCGGTCAACTGCTTGTTAGCTTATTTTTTATTATCACCAATATCCAAAATCGTCGTCGCAATGTTTTGGACAGCCTCAAACGCACTTGGTACAATTACAAACAAAATTATAAACAATTACCGACCATCACCAAAATTTTGATTTTGGCTTCGTTTATAACTATTCTCATACTGGTATTTGGGTTATCATTTGTCAAAGCTCGCCGGGCCGAGCAAACCGCCGTCAAAAATTATCAAACCAAGATTGAACTAATCGCCGCTAAAAAAGATGCCGCGGAAAGCTCTATGATCTACAATGATAACATTACTGCTTTAAACGAATTAAGCATCGCCAAAGCCACTCTCCAAAATTTGGCTTGTGACAGAAAAGAACAAAAAATCACCTGTCAAAATCTAACCGAAGAATTAGATGAATTACTAGCTAAAATCCAAAAAATTTATTATGTTCAGCCCCAATTGATTACTGATTGGAGTCAAAATGGAAATAAACCAAATTTAACCGGCTTAGTGCGTTTGAATAATAAAATCATGGCTTTCAGCCCAAACAATTCCAATATTTTTACTTACGACTTTTTAACTAAAGAAACTAAAATCGCAGCCACCGGCTTTTCCAACCCAAACTTAATCAACGCCTCCGTGCCAAAAGAAAACGATTATGTGGCTTTTTTAAGCAACAAAAAAGAAATTTACCAATTTAATCCGGAAGAAGGCGGTTTTAAAAAAGCTGATATTGACTATCCAAATTCCGCAGTAGAAATTACCAATTTGGTAGTCTATAATCGTCGCTTGTACACTTTAGACAGTTTAAACAATCAAATTTATAAACACGACAGCATTAAAACTGGTTATGGACCGGGTAAAGTTTGGTTAAAAGACTCTGTAGATTTAAAAAACTCTACTGGCCTAACTGTAGAGGGTGATCTGTTTATTGTTAAGCAAAACGGTGAAATATTGAAATTTAACGCCGGCATAAAACAGCCGTTTGAAATTCAAGGCCTGGATCCGGCCCTAACCTCTGCTAATCAAATTTGGTCTTATAATGATTTAAATTATATTTATATTTTAGATAGCATCGGCAAACGTTTAGTTGTCCTAAATAAAGATGGAAAATTAAAAAACCAAGTCTCGGCTAAAGAATTTGTAAAGCCAACCGGCATAATAGTCGATGAAATAAACAAAACTGCCTACGTTTTGGATGATGACAAGCTTTATCAAATCGCCCTACCTTAAACTTTATAAGATTTAACAACAAAAAAAGACGAATCTTTTGACTCGTCTTTTTAATTTATTTGAAATAATTATTTCAAAGTTACTTTGCCGCCAGCTTCTTCGATTTTCTTTTTCATAGTTTCGGCATCTTCTTTCTTAACACCTTCTTTTACCATTTTAGGAGCACCGTCTACCAAGGCTTTGGCATCAGCCAAACCTAAACCGGTAATCTCTTTTACCGCCTTGATCACATTGATCTTGTTGGCGCCAGCCTCAGTCAACTCAACGTTGAACTCAGTTTTTTCTTCAACAGCAGCGGCACCAGCGGCTGGAGCAGCCATCATCATAGCTGGAGCGGCGGCGGATACACCGAATTTCTCTTCTAAAACTTTTACTAACTCGGCCAAGTCCAATACGGACATTTTTTCAATTGTTTCTACGAGGGCCTTGAATTTTTCAGGAACCTCAACAACTTTCTTTTCGTCAGTCATATTTTTTAAATTAAATTATATTTATTAAACTTTAGCGTTTTTAACATTATTAAGAACACCAACTAAATTGCGTAAATTCCCAGCCAAGGCATTAACGAAGCCGGATACCGGAGCGTTGAGAGAGCCAACCATTTTGGATAAAAGTTCCTGCTTGCTTGGAAGGCTGGCTAAACTTTTTACCATAGCGGCATCAACATATTTGCCTTCCAAAGCTCCGCCGAAAATTATTGCAATTTCGTGAGTTTTGGCAAAAGTGCTTACCACCTTAGCAGTGGACACTTCATCGGTACCCAAAAAGGTAGCCACGCCACCCTTAAACAATTCAGGGTCAGCGCCGGTTAAACCGGAAGCGTCAAAAGCTCTTTTGAGCAAAGTCTTTTTCGCAACTAAAACTTTTACATTTTCTTTGCGACAATTTTTACGCAAATCTTCCATTTCCGCGACAGTTAAACCTTGAAAATTAGCGAAAACAGCGGATTTAGCGGTTTTCAAACCGGATTCCAAAACCTGAAGCGTATCTTGTTTTTGTTGTTTTGTTTTTGACATAAAGTAACAAAAAATCTGTGTTTTACCACAGACACGTAGGGCAAATCGACCTTTAAACGATTTGCTTTGCACCTCGGCAGGAAATTAAGTAGGCTATTATGGCCCGACACCTGCTGTCTATGGATAAAAGAAGTATAGCGGAAACCATTTTTTTTGTCAATAGATATGAGAAGGCCGGCGCTTGTGAGCGCCGGCCAATTTGTTGCCCGACTGGAATCAGTCAGGCAACGGTGGAATGTCATCCGGGGGAGGGTCATCCCCCAGATCATCCCACCGATCCCCTGCCGCCGGAGGCGGCGGCGGGGTCGAAAGGAAGGGGTCGGGCTCGGCCAACCCCTTCAAAAAGAGGTATCCAGTCACCCAGACGGCGACCGCAGTCACCGCCAGGGCGAGAAACCGAACCAGACACCCTTTGGTGTCTGGTTCACGATATTCATGTCGATAGGTTCCCATCTCTCCCTCCTTTTGCTGCTGTTGCTGCTGGTTTGGGGAGAAAAAATAACTAATATTAATTAACTTTTCTCCCCAAATAGCTGCAATTATAAAAAAGCCAAAACGTCTAATAATATCATGGTTTTTGACTTTTGTCAAGATGAAGCTTTTTAGCTGATCACTGTCCCGATAAATTTTTTATCTTGAAGAGCATTTTTAAATTCACTTAAATTGGCTCCGTTTACAAACTTTACTTTGATACCCGCCACTTCTGCCTCTTTACTGGCTACCGGATCAAACGGGACATTGGCTCCCGGATTCCACTCATCGCCCACAATTTTTCTAAAATCCGCCCAACTGATTTTTTCTATTTTTTTAGCGTCTTTATTTTCTCTTGGATCACTATCGTAAACATAACTAATATTGGAAAGATTGATGACAGTTTTAGCACCATATAATTCGGCCAATTTTATAGCATCAAAATCTGTGGAAAAACCCGGCTTCCAACCGCCGGCTACCAAAATCTGTTCGTCCCATTCGGTTTTTAGTGTGGGATTTTTTATTACAATCGGATGAGCATAGTCGCGTAAAATTGTTTTAATTAGATGCGCATTCAGACGAGTGGCGTGAATCCCCATCCAATCGATATCGTCTAATTTTAACTCTCCTACTTCGCGCGCGGCTGCTTGATAAGTACGCGCAGTCTGTCCACCGCCACAAACAATCACAAACCGATAACCCTCCTGCAAAAATTGTACGATAGTCTTTTTAAAATCCAACAAAAATTTAATATCCAATCCGGTTTTCGGAGCAATCAACGACCCGCCCAATGAGATTACCACCAATTTATTTTTGGACATAAAAATTAAGTTACATTTATACCGGTGATTAAATTAACTAATAAATTTACTACTGGATACAACAAATCAAACAAGAAAAAAATAAACATGAATAAAATTATGTAGCCGTAGCGTTCTAATGTCATTTTTAAACCATTAGCTGAATCTGGCAAAATAGCATACAAAATTTTGGAACCGTCTAATGGCGGAATTGGCAACAAATTAAACACCATCAAAACTATATTGGTGTAGGCAATGATATAAAATAAGGAACCTAAAGATTCGCTCACCCCCGGCACTAAACGCAGTATCGCCCCAAAACAAAGAGCTAAGAGCAAATTAGACAACGGTCCCGCCACTCCGACCAGAGCCGGCCCCCATTTCTGATCTTTCAAATTATATGGATTGTATGGCACCGGTTTAGCATAGGCGAACATAAAAGTGCCATTGCTAATCAAAGCCAACAAAACCGGCATCATAATTGTGCCCCACAGGTCAATATGGGCTTTTGGATTAAGGGTCAGGCGGCCAGCATACCGAGCCGTCGGATCGCCTAAACGATCAGCCATCCAACCATGAGCATATTCATGAATAATAGCTGAGGGGATAACGATTAAGAAATAAAATACTAAAAAAAGTGGGTTCATATTGACAAATTAGCCAAAATAATATAAGATATTGACATTGCCTTAAAAAACATTATAACTTATTAAATCTATTAAATCAACTCAAATATGAGCAGAATGTGCCAATTGTGCGGAAAATCCTCGGTTCGCGCCAACCACGTTAGCCACTCCAACCGTAAAGTACCCCGTCAGCAAAAACCGAATTTACAAACCTTAAAAATTGGTGGTGCTAGCGTAAAAATCTGTTCCACTTGCCGCCGCACTCTTAAAAAGAAAGTAGTTTAATACTTTTTTATAAACCGCCATTCTGGCGGTTTTTTATTTTGCTAAAAGAGCAAGAATATGATAAAATATAAATTACTTTCCTAATTTAATACTTATGCATACCAAAAAAATAATCGCTTATTTGGCCTTAGGCATAGGCCTCTCTCTCGGGGTTTATTTACTTTTTCGACCACACAGTGCCGTTCAAACCCCTTATACCGGCAACCCTGTTTTATATACTCGTTATGACTGCCCTCACTGTAAAAATGTAGAAAAATATATAACCGACAACAAAATAGAAGAAAAAATAAAATTAGAACAAAAAGAAATCCATCAAACCGCCAACGCCGACGATTTTACCAAAAAAGCTAAAGCCTGTGGATTGTTGGAAACGGAAATGGGCGTGCCAATGCTCTATGACGGCACCCGATGCTACTTGGGCGACCAAGATATTATCAATTACCTGATTGAAAAAACTAAATAAAAATATTAAAAACCGCTCGAAATATCCGGGCGGTTTTTATTTTTTTTAAATTATTCCAAGATGCCATCCAAATTTACATCGTATAAAATCTGACTCTGATTATGACGATAATTAATAATTTCATTTTCTTTAAACCAAATGTTAATTTCTCTCTCCGCTTCTGCTGGCTTGTCGGAACAGTGCACCAGATTACGCACCGCTCTTTCGTCCATACTGGATAAATCGTAAGAATCAACAGTAAAATCACCGCGAATAGTACCGACATCAGAAGTTAAAGGCTCGGTACCACCGACGATTTTCTTAACAATACCCACCGCTTGATTACCTTCCCAAACCATGGCCACTACCGGACCGCAAGTCATAAATTTCACCAAACCACGGATAATATCTTTGCCATATTCAATGGCCGGCTTATCTACTACCATTCCAGCCGCTTCCCGGCCTTTGATGGTTTTGGTACCTTTTTCTTCAAACCACGCATCATCTTTATTATAATGTGTCCAACATTGATCTTCGGTTGGCACCACAAATTTCATCGCAGATAACTTTAAACCGGTACGTTCAAAACGATTAATAATTTCACCAATCAAAGTGCGCTGCACGCCATCTGGTTTAATTATTACGAATGTTCGTTCTTTCTTTGGATCCATATTGATAAAATTAAAAATTAACTTGGCTATATCTTAAGCAAAAACCACAAAAAAGTCAATGAAACAGTACTAAACGAAATTTTACTTTTTTTAACTGTCGATCATAAATTATCAACAATCCGGCTAATACTATCCCTACCTCTCCAATGTTCCTTTCATAACAATATCGCTTAATTGTTTTTTGCAATTTGTATTTTTTACTGTCGGTGATAGCTAAATCAGTGGCTAACTCTCCCGCCGCTCGAGTTTTTACTTCCACAAAATAAAAATCGTCGCCCAAACGAGCCACGATATCTATTTCTCCGACTGGAGAATAATAATTTTGATTTAAAACCGTAAAACCCTGTCGCACCAAAAAATCCACCGCCAACTTTTCTCCCCAATCGCCAATGTCCTTCCTCCTTCTGGACATAATTATTTTTTACCCGGCAAATATTTATTCCTAGTTTCTCGATCAATTCTCTCCTGTCTAATTTCCGGCAAACGCTTGATGGTATATTTTAAAACTCCTTGTAACCACCAAACGAATACCAACACCCAAAACCATAACCAAAATCTCCAAGCCAAAAATGGAATCCTTTCTTGGCGCAAAAACATCCAAAACAATCCCCACAAACCCATTACAAAACCAATGTTACTAAAACGGCGATATACTTCTTTGATTAAGTTATCAACTTTCTTTTGGCGTAAAATCCTCATTACTAAACCGGCCAAAACTAAGGCTAAAAATCCCCCTACCCAAACGGCTAAAGTCCAGCCAGCAGCAATATACGGCTGTTCAAACCAATAAGACCAATAAAATAAGTTCCCGATACTCATAACTATTTCTTAAATATTAAACAATAATGATAATCTCCAGCCGAAAAATTTTCTATTAATTTTAAGCCCTCGCTTGCTGATATTTTTTTTAAATTTTCTATTAACACCAAATGATTTTCATCCGGACCGAGCGGGCCAAGTTTTCTTCTCCAATCTACAATTACCAACTTCCCTTCCGGTTTTAATAATCTGACTGCTTCTTTGATAATCTGATCTTTAGCTTGAGACAAAAACAATACATTAATCAAAAAACAAACGTCTAAGCTCTCATTGGGAACTGGCATTGCGCCCGGCTTTTCTATATCTGACCAGATAATTTGTATATTATCAAAACCTTCAGTACGAGCCCGGCTTTTGATGTTGGCTAAAATATCTTTCATAATATCAACCGCGTACACCAAACCTGTTTCGCCAACAATTTTAGATACTGCAAAGATAAAATGTCCAGTGCGGCCACAACCTAAATCGGCCACTCGCATCCCTCTGGACAAACCGATCTTTTGTATAATTATATTCGGATCGATTAACGCCTTGCCAGTATGCAACTCCTCCATATGTTTATTTTTATCTAATAAATATTTTACCAATCGTGGCCATTAAAAACCCCTGCCACATATTGGTCAACACTATAAACCCGATAAAAATTCCGATCAACCCTAATAGTTTATAGAAAAGTCTGGTGCCACCGCTCGTGCCTAGATGCTCTTCAGCCCAAGCCACTGTACCAAAATTTTGCACAAACCACTCGGTTTTTAAAATAAATAATGAACAAATTATAACTATGATGGCTCCGATAAAATAATGCATAAAAAGTAATTTCCGTGCACGGGAGAGGACTCGAACCTCCATGGCCTTGCGGCCGCTACCACCTCAAAGTAGTGCGTCTACCAATTCCGCCACCCGTGCGGTAATTAAAATTTTCTATTTCTCCCGACTATCATTTCTATTTTATTACGGGATAATTTAATTTTAACTTTAACTTCTTTGGACATTTTTCCATCAGCCTCCACAGCAAAAGCCTCGGCGCCCGAAATCTCCATTTCTTCAAACGGAAAAATACTGGGGTCTTCATATTTATACCCCCACCAACCCTGCTTTGTCAATGGTCGTAAAAAGGCTTCCAGTTTACCGTCTTGCGGATGAACAATCTGAAAATCCCTATCTTTTTTGGCTTTTTTCCAATAAAAAGGCATAAAATTACAGACCACTACTTCCATTTTTCCGTTGGCAGTAACCCGGAACCTCTCATCATAAATCACCTCTACTTTAGACGGTAAAACATGCAACTGAGAAACAAAATAACGACCGTTCATCCAACCCACATCCAATCTTTCTTTGCGTCGTCTAGCCAACACATCGGTTGCTGATACTCCTGTTGGAATACCCAAAATTTCGGCAATAGTATTATTTGGACCAATCGGCAAAAAACCAAAAACACATTCACAAGTCGCTCCCCGAGATAAAACATGACCAAAAGTTTTATCATTGCCAACTATTACTACCGTTTTTGCCCCTCTTTTTATTTCATCGTCAATAATCGCCTTAGCATCAGTATAATTATGCAAATATAAAATTTTACCGGCAATCCCATAGTCGGTAAGTCTGACTTCCATTTCTTTAATTATGGAAGAAAATTTTTTGTCGCGAATGAAATTGTCGTAAAGATAGACATACATAATCGATGATGCCAAAAACAAACCTTAAAATGAACAATTAAACCATTGCCTCATCATCGATAACTGATTGCTCTTCTACTTTTCTACTGGAAGAACGGCTGGAACGAGTAGTTTTTCCTTCACTCTCCAACCCCGGCATGGCTACCTTGCCAAACAACAAAGCACCAGCCTCGATAACTAAAGTTTTAACTTCAATATCTCCTAGCACCCGGGCAGTTGAGGCTAATTCCAAAGAATCCTTTATTTTCATATTGCCTTTTACCTCACCGGCAATCTGGGCACTGCCAGCTCGTACATTGGCCATAATTTTAGCCCCCGGCTCTACCAACAAATGGCGACTGGTGTGTACGCTGCCAGAAACTGAACCTTTCACAATAATATTTCCTTCCGAAGCAAAATCACCCTCTACATTTACCGACGGACCGACTACAGTATCCACTTCTTCTGGACGTGGTGGAGTATTGTCTATACTAGCGTCTTCGATAGGTTCATAATTTTGACGAGAAGATGCTTTTTGGAAGATCATAATATTAAAAATTAGGGTAAAAATTAGTCTATAAAATTATTATACACCATTTTAATAAAAAACAAAAGATTTTTAATTATTTTTTGATATATGGAATCCAAAAACCAAATTCACTCCCCTTGCCCAATCCTTTACTGTGAGCCCAGACCACTCCTTTATGCGCTTCAATAAAACGTCGACAAACATACAAACCCAAACCGGTACCGGTCACATCTATACCATCCACATTTTTACCGCGATAAAATTTTTGAAAAAAATTAGCTTTATCTACCTTATCAAAACCGAGACCACGATCCCGAACAAACACCGACAGCCCTCCCTTTTCCACTTTAGTTTCTATCACAATATTCCCTTTTTCGCTATATTTAATAGCATTGTCCAAGTAATTCATTAGTACATTGCTGACTTTTTCTTCGTCAGCCAAAATCGTTTTGAGGTTATTATCTTTCTTCCAAACAATTTTTATTTTTCGAATATCAGCTTTATTCTCCACGCCTTCAATCACTTGAGCGATTGTTTTATTCATATCCAAATCAGTGAATTTATATTTTGTACGTCCTTGCTCAATGCGAGAGATATCCAAAAATTCATCCACCAACTGAATCAGTTGCTCATTATTTAGGTTTAATTTATCCAAAACTTCTTTAGTCTGTCTGGTAATACGACCGTAAGCGCCATCCTCAATCAATTCTAAATAACCTTTTAAAATACTAAGCGGGGTTCGCAATTGGTGTGAGGCAATAGACAGAAATTCTGTTTTCTGCCGATCCAACTCTTGCAAACGTAGGTTGGCTTTTTCTAAAGAATGCGCCATGTTGGCCATTTCTTCCGAACGAGTTACTTCCTTTTTTACCGACCTTATGAGCATTACTCCAAAAACACTCGCTACGACTACCGCGCTAAAACGTAGTACAAACTCCAAACTAGTAGCCGACAAAAAAGTATTTAACAATAAAATAATAAACAAAAGACCGGTAAACAGTTCTGCGGAAATTACCTTGATATTTAAAAACTTATACTTCATTATGGCATACACGGTCATCACCACGTAGATAGACACCACCGCATTGCCCCACGGGGCGATATCTACCCCAAACCACAATGGGTAATTAGTTGAGCCACCTATAAAAGCAATCAACAGACCGGACAACAATAAAATGACTTGCATGCGTCTAGCGCCGACAGCATGGCGATATTCTCGAAATAATAAAAACGAGGCATACAAAAATTGGCTGACAAAAGCTACTAGATAAGGCAGATAGAACGGACCAGCCACTGGCCAAAACTTAAAATAGGAAATACTATAAACCCCTACCACAAAATATGAAGTAGTATTAACAATAATCCAAAGCAAAGAAAAAAGATAAAAAATTGCTAAGACGATGCGGTAAAATTTAATTTTATCCAACTCTAAAAAAACGATTACTAGATGTAAATAACCGATTGAAGTGAAAATCGCTCCATACATTAAAATTTTGGACCAAAACAAGGCTGATTCTGCAGATGAAGAAATTTGCCACAAAAAATAAGGAAAGCTCCAAGCTACTGTAGCAAGACAAAGATAAATTAAATATTTTGTGGCTCTAATTTTTCTACTGGACAACAAAAGAAGTATGGCCAAAACTCCACTTGTCACGGCATTGGTCAAAGCGGCGATTGGAAAAAACCATAATGAAGAATTCATATGTATAATATTATACCATAAAAAATAAAAAACCGCATTGGTTAATGCGATTTTTCTACCTCTCTAAACAAAATTTTTTATTTTTAAAGGCAGGACGCTTCCAAGAACGGAAGCGTGGAATTCGGCGAGACGGTCGGGAGACCGCTTTAGCACGACGATACACCAGGTGAGAATGAGCTCTGAAAAACAGTGTATCTTGTTTTTCAGCCCTTGCGAGCCTCTGCCACAACGTGGATGTGGCCAGGCTCGAGGTAGAGATTGATCTGATCGTGCCGGAATGCGGCCGACACGATATCGCCGAGCTGTCTGGGCGATCGATAGAGCATTGCCCAGGCAATCAGCCAGCGAAGCGGAAACGCCTCACGGTTGGACATGGTGTGCCCGGAGAGATACGTACCGCCAGGAGTGAGCAGTTCGTAAATCGCCGACACCAACCACCGTGCCTTCTGTCCATCCAAGTAGTCATCGATACCCACGCCTTCCACGTGATGTGGATCCCAGGTACCGTCATCGCAGACCTGGCGTATATTGCGGTAAGAACAACAATAGGTGGCGACGTTGAGCCACTCATCGAAGCCATACTTGGCCACTAGACGCATGGCATGCGTCAAAATCAGGTTGCTCTTGTCAAGCAAACGGAGCTCAACTTTCACGCCGTATGCCACCAATACCGGCTCTGCGCTCAACAATGCCTCCAACAATGGCTGAGCCGAACCGCAAGCCACCGACAAGATACGCATAGTCTGCCCACGGTGTTCAGTCGCCCACTGCTCAATACGACGGCGAGTCAGATAACGAACCAGCACCCGACGATTGCGCACCGCCCGAGCGTTGTTCATATGGATCCACCAATCGGCGACCCAGCGCCCCAGCCTACGACCACGGTCAAGATCGACATCATCCCACTCTTCACGCTCCACCCAGTTGTAGATGAAGTGAAGAGCGCCGGCACCAGTCGCCCCCTTGCGGATCTCGTGCAAGGTCCTGGAAAAAGCGTCAAAGAACAGCGACGAAAAGATGTACGGCCCCTCATACCAATGCCGAACCGCATTAGCGCAGCACTTGGACAAAACGCCACGGTTAGCCACGAACCAAATCGGGAACGAGACGACCACCTCCACAACCGTCCGGACCATGGCCATGATGGCCAAGATCCACATGAAAATGGCGGGCAGAAAACCGCGCTCCACTCGCTCCATCTCAGGCAGGTACACCGTCTCCACGCTGTACTTGTCGGTCATGACGACCTCCAAACCCCACAGGGTTGTTGTGACTGTTTCAGGTTTCGCTTCCTTTTTGTCCACGATTTTTATTCACGGACAAAAAAAGAGCGAAACCGCCCCCTTTTTTTGTGTTATTTTTTACCTTACATCTCCTCTACAGTTTCTATGCCTAGCAAAGCCAGACCGCACATCATAACCTTTTCTACTGATTTTGACAAGTGCAATCTAAAATTTACCACCTGCTCTTCCGCCTTTAATACCGGACAATTACTATAAAAATTATTGTAATCCTGGGCTAATTCTAGCAAATAATGAGCAATTTTAGACGGATCTTTTTCTTCAGCCGCCCGCTCACCCACTTCAGCAAAATTGGCCAATTTATTCAAAAGCTGTTTTTCTGATGGTTCAATCTTTTCCGAGATAGTTAATTTACCCAATTTTTTCCCATATTTTCTAAAAATACTCTTAATACGAGCCACGATATACAAAAGATATGGACCACTATCGCCAGTCAAACTGATTGACTCTTCAATACCAAAAGAAATATCGTTTTGCGCACCAGTGCGTAAAAAAGCGTATTTCACGGCGGCCACTGCCACTTTTTCTTCCACTACTGCCCGATTTTTTATTTCATGATCTTTCATCACTTCACTAATTTTCTTTTTTACTTCATCCAAAAGCCATTCGCCCAAAATAACATTGCCGGTGCGCGAACTCATTTTGCCCTCTTTCAAACTTACCCAACCATAGATTAAATGATTTTCTTTACCAATACTTTTTGGAAAAACTTGTTCCAAGGCTTTAAACAAAACTTTAAAATAATCAGTTTGCTCTTTTCCCACCACATGATAAATTGCATCCGGTTTATATTCTTGAAGTTGCAATTCGGCCAAGGCAATATCTTTGGCTTCGTAAGTTGGCAGGCCTTTGTTGTTTAAGAAAACACGGTTATGCAAACCAACTTTTTCTCCTTCAAAAATTACCGCACCGTCGCTTTCTTTGAAAATTCCTTTTTTAAGATTTTCCAAAATTAATTTTCGGCCGCGCTCAAAAGTTTCTGATTCAAAATAATAACGATCAAATCTGGCACCGACTCTTTTGTAAATAGTTTCAAAATAATCCAAACTCCATTGTCTGGTTTCTTTGTAAATTTTATAAACTTCTTTATCTTTAGAATAAATTTTTTCGTTGATGGCCACGATTTCTTTTTGGGCTTGCTCGTCTACTTCATAAGCCTGACCGCCGCGGGCATAAGCTTGGCCCAAAAATTTAGCTTTTTCTTCTACATTTTTATTTTTGGCTTGTTCATATTCGGCGGATAATTGTTTGATACCCCACAAACATTTGGCGATGTGCAGACCAATATCTCCCTGATAATTTACTCTCACCACTTTATAACTGGCATTTTCAAAAATGCGGCAGAGACTTTCGCCAGTGGTGATATTGCGCAAATGACCAATGTGAAAAGCTTTGTGGGTATTTGGTTCAGCGTATTCTACCATTATTTTTTTACCTTTGCCGAGTTTGCTTTGGCCGTATTTTTTATCGGCGATAGCTTTTAAAATTTCTTTGGCCAAAAATTTAGCGTCCACAAAAAAGTTTAGATACGGGCCCATCGCTTCCACCTTTTCTAAAAATTCCGGTTTAACAGAAGAAATCTTTTCTTTTAATTCTTTGGCGACTTCTACCGGATTTTTCTTTTGTTCTTTGGCTAAAGCAAAACAACCCCAAGCCCAGTCACCCATTTCGGCTTTGGGTGGATTAGACAAATCTGCCACGATAATTCCGGTATTTTTTTCAATTATTTTTTGTATTTCTTCTTTGATATTCATATAGTTATTTTGGTTGATATTGGTATTTTGAGCGGGTTATGCCGCCCAAGAGGCATCCCTGAGGCCCTGGCGGCCGAGGAAAGCGAAAAATATTAATATCAACCAGATTATTTAATGCGTACAAAGAATCTACTCCCCTTCTGAACAACATCACCGGACTTCACTGCGGCAGTATAATTTTTCACTTCTACTTTTACTTCGTTAATTTTCACTCCGCCTTGATCAATATTTTGACGAGCTTCAGATTTGCTTTTACACATTTTAGCTTCTACCAACACAGCGGTGACCTCGTATACACTCGGGGTAATCTCCGGCATTTCTGTCGGCATTTCTTTTTTAGCAAAAGTAGAAATAAAATATTCTTTGGCCTTAGCGGCCTCTTCTTCGGAATGATACATTTTTACAATCTCATAAGCCAGACGTAATTTGAGATCGCGCGGATTAGCGCCGGCTTTTAATTCTTTTTCCAAACCCTTAATTTCTTCCATGGATAAATAGGTACAATCAATAAACACCTGGATAATTGCTTCGTCCGGCATAGCCATAGTTTTACCAAACATGTTGTTTGGGGTTTCGTCCAAACCAATACCCGTACCCAAACTCTTGCTCATTAATTTTTCTCCGGTCACCGGATTTTCCAAAAGTGTAGTAGACATTACTAATTTTTCTCTATCCTGATAAGCTTTGACCAGAATGCGGCCAGCCAGCATATTAAAAGTCTGATCGGTGCCGCCAATTTCTATATCGGCATTCAAGGCTACAGAATCATAACCCTGCATCAAAGGATAGAAAAATTCATGCACGTATAAAGGCTTATTTTCTTTAATTCTTTTTTCAAAATTATCTCTTTCTAACATTCTTTGTACGGTAAAATGCGAAGCCAAATTAACCGAATCTTCAAAAGTTAATTTAGAAAGCCAATCGGAATTGAAACGCAATTCAATCGGATTTTCTTTATCTTCAAAATCCAAAATCTTGCCGATTTGTTGTTTAAAAGTTTTTAGGTTGTGTTGTACACCTTCTTTGGTCAAGCGTTTTCTGGCCGCGCTTTTATCACTCGGATCCCCGATCATAGCGGTAAAATCACCGATCAACACAATAATTTTGTGCCCCATTTCATGCAATCTTTTTAAAATAATGTAATTAGTAGCGTGACCCAAATGCGCATAAGTAGCGGTCGGATCAATACCCATGTAAATTCTTAATTGTTTCCCAGATTTCAAAGCTCCGGCAAAAGCTTCTCTATTCGGGTATAAGGTATCCACTGAGCGATTTAAAACTTCTTCTATTTTTTTAAGGTCGGTATTTATTTTCATACAATTATTTATTCAGCTTTTAAAATTGGCAATAAAAATTCAAAAACTGTCGATGGTTTGAAACCAACTTGTTTTTCTATCATCTCCTTTTGTTCAGCTAGCCAATCCGATTCCGTTATATCACGATCCTGTGCTTCTTTTTTTGGATAACCAGAATTATCATACAAAGAAACTTTTCCGCTATCTTTTTTGATTGTCCAAACCGTCATTTTAGTACCCATCGACTCTAACCTCTCAGGCATATTTGTCAAACCATAACCGCTACTCAATCTATGGCTTCTCCCGAATCTAAAAATAAAATTTTCGCTATTAGGATCCAAATAACTTTGTGGCATTCCTACGCCATCATCGGTCACCTTAAAAGAAATGCACTCCTTTCCATCAAACTTTTTTTTATTTGCTGTTACTTTAACATGCTCTGCCCCGACCTCAATTGGCAAATTGGACACCATTTCCACTTCGCCAACTTCATTCTTTTTCAAAAATTCTCCTGCCGCATTTCTTACTGTATTACTTAAGGCGTTAATAAAAACCCCCGGCACTCCATGTAGGTGTTCGCCGACTAATAATTTAACATTGGTAAAATCTAACCGAGGTATCTTTTCCAAACGAGAACTCACATCGATCTTTGTATCTTCATCTAGATAACGATAACGGCCATTGGCTAATGAGGTTTTTTTAACACTAATTTTATCATTAATACCACCTATTAATAAATCTAACGTTTCTCCGATGTCTTCAATTTCAAATGGCCTATTATGGCGGTTGTCAACATCTTTTTCATCAATGCCGCGCAAACAAATATCCTCCATTATATAGGCAAACCTAGACAATCTTTTAAAAATTTCTTTGATATTTTTATCATTAGGCCGTATTGAATATAATTCTAATATTGGATAGATGCCGGTGGCCAAATTATTTAGATCATGTCCAATATATTTTTTCAATACTTCATTCTTACTTAATAAATCATAATATTTTCTTATACAAAGCGGGTTTTTTGCTAATTTTCCATATAATTCTTGACCGGACAAAGTCATCAATAATGGTATATTTAGTTCCTTTACTCCTTGCAGTATCGAGATGCAAGCCTCTCTAACTTCATTTTCTTTATATTCCCTATGGTCTCCTAACGGTCCTTTGTCTATCATACTATTTTTTGTAATTGTTTATTTAATTTTTCTAATTTTTCTTTAGCTTCGGCTAATTTAGCCTGCTCTTTTTCTATCACGGCCGGTGGAGCATTTTTTATAAACTCCTGATTGGACAATTTTTTATCCAAACCGTCAGCATATTTTTTTACTTGTTCTAATTCTTTTTTTATTCTAGCTTTTTCTTTTTCTACATCTATCAAGCCAACCAATGACAAATAAACTTCCACCCCACCTACCACATCACCAACCGACCCGTCCTGTTTAACGCCGTCTCTTGTCACATCAATTTTTTCACAACGAGTTAATTTTTTAATTACATTTTCTTGCTCTTTGATAAAATTATAATTATCGCCAGCCACTATCACGGCATTTACCAGACGCGCTGGCTCAATTTTATTTTCTGAACGTAAATTTCTCAAAGATTTTATGATGCCCTTAAATAATTCTACTTCGTTATTAATTTTTATATTGTCTTTACCATAGATACTATTACTTTCCGGATATTTTTCTATCATCAATAAGCTGCCAACCTCAAAATTAGACCATATTGCTTCAGTCACAAAAGGAATAAACGGATGCCATAATTTAAGTATATTCTGCAAAATATAAAGTAATACTTCATCTTTTTTACCTTCAATCTTAACGATTTCCAAATACCAATCTGCTAAAAGATCTTTGGTAAAATCTTGCAGTTTTTCTATAGCATAAGAAAACTGATAAGCCTTGACACTCTGATTTACTAAAGCAATCACCAATCTTAATTCTAATAAAATCCACTGATCAGAAAAAGTTTTTGGTTCCGGTTCCCTGTCTACTAATTTAACTTGCTCTACTGATTGTAAAATAAACCTACTAATATTCCAAAATTTATTTACAAAATTTCTTGCCCCCTCAATCTTTTCTGTATAAAACCTAGAATCATTACCGGGGGTAATGCCAGACAACAAACAAAGACGCAAAGCATCGCACCCATACTTTTCAATCATTTCTAACGGATCAACGCCATTGTCGGCAGATTTAGAAAATTTCTTCCCGTGTTCATCGCGTAATATACCATGTATATACACATCTTTGAATGGAATCTGATCTATGGTATAAGTGGTCATTAAAATCATGCGCGCCATCCAAAAAAATAATATTTCATGCCCCATCTGCATCCAATTAATCGGATGAAAATTTTTCAAATCATTTGTTTTTTCTGGCCAACCCAATGTAGAAAATGTCCAAAGACCAGAAGAAAACCAAGTGTCTAATGTATCTTGATCTTGCACCCAATCGTCCCCTGTCGGCTTTTCTACGCTCGCCAAAACTTCTTCACCTCTATACCAAACCGGTATTCTATGTCCCCACCAAATTTGACGAGAAATACACCAATCGCGCAAATTTTCAATCCATTTATAATAAATTTTTTCAAAACGATCTGGTGTAATTGTAACCTTTTGTCTAGGATCGCCATTATGCCCCAAAGAAACAGCCTCTATCATTAATTCTTTTAAACTTTTGTCTTTACTAGAAATTTTTTTATTAACATCAACAAACCATTGGGTCATCGGTAAGGCCTCTACTACATCTCCAAACCGATCAGAGGTACCAACACTTTGGGTTATATCCTCTTCTTTTTCTAATAAATCATGATCTTTTAACCAGTTAACAAACTTCTCTCTGGCTTGTTCTACATTTAAACCGACATAATCTTTACCTGCCGCCGGTAACATTTTTCCATCAACACCTATTACCGGAATTATATCAATCTGATCTCCAATTGCTTTTTGTTTTTCGTACATCGAAAAATCTACCGCGCTGTGAGCAGGAGTTACGCCTAAAGCGCCGGTGCCAAAATTAATATCTACATTTTCATCTGCTATAATCTTAATTTTTAATGGTTGGGCGGCGCCTACATCAACAATAAAAATTTGACCAAGATATTTATTATATCTTTCATCTTTTGGATTTACAGCCACTGCTGTATCGCCTAATTTTGTCTCTGGACGTGTTGTGGCAATTAAAAACGGAAAATCTTTTGAATATTTAAAAGTATATAATTTTGCCGGACGTTCAATATATACCAATTCGTCATCAGAGCAGGTAGATTGACCTTTAACTGTCCAATTTACTACTCTGTAGCCACGATAAATCAAACCGTCATTATACATTTTAATAAAAACTTCATTGACGGCTTTGCTTCTTTGTTCATCAAAAGTATAAGCCAAACGAGACCAATCACAACTAGTGCCCATCTTTTTAATTTGACTTAAGATAGTAGATTTCGAACTTTCTGCATATTCCCTAATTCTTTTTAACAAGCCTTCTCGCCCAAACTCCTCACGCGGATTTTTAACACCTTGTTTAACCAATTCTTTTTCTACTTTGGCCTGAGTAGCTACAGCTGCATGATCAGTACCTGGCAACAATAAAGTCTTTTTCCCTTTCATTCTCTGGTAACGAATCATCGAATCCATCAAGGAATTTTCTAAGGCATGGCCTAAATGCAAAACACCAGTTACATTTGGTGGTGGAAATAAAATCGCATATGGCTCCCCCGACAAATTATCCGGATTAAAAAATCCACTTTCTTCCCAGTGTTTATAGACGCTGTCTTCATAATTTTTCGGCTCGTACGCTTTGGGTATTTCTTTCATAAACTAATACAACAATTAAGGGAATATGTTTAATTTTAATCCCTCAAAATAATATTCATTATTTTACTTAAAATAAAATAAAAAAGCAAGTTTTCCACACCCTTGACACCGCTCTATCCTTTTGATAAAATCCCATATTCTTTAAGCTTTGGCATGTCCTTGAACGAGTCACAACAATTACAGAAATTAATCGCTGACAGCAAAAA
Source organism: uncultured Gammaproteobacteria bacterium (assembly GCA_964516735.1). Classification (GTDB taxonomy): domain Bacteria; phylum Patescibacteriota; class Patescibacteriia; order Magasanikbacterales; family GWA2-37-8; genus JAHJCN01. Next base: position 51,765 of record CAZEYR010000001.1, on the reverse strand, counting down.
TATCTTGTTGGCTTTTTCGGTGGAAAAAACCGACGATTCTATCGCAGCAGCCTTAGCTTTAAAAACTTTTTTAGAAAAACAAAATAAAATCGTAACGGTTGCCGGAGAAAATTATGAGCCAAGTCGCCATTTAAGATTTTTAAACGGCGTTGAATTAATCCGATCACACTTAGACAATCTACAAAAAATGATTATCAAAGTGGATATCTCCAAGGCAAAATTAGAATCTGTGAGCTATGAAATTAAAGACAGTTTCTTAAATATTTATCTTTCTCCTAAACAAGGCATCGTCACTAAAGAAGATTTGCGCACCGCCCACACTAGTTATAAATACGATCTTATCGTTACTTTTGGCGCTCGTGATTTACATAGTTTGGGAAAAATTTTCCTGCACAATACGGATATTTTTTATAAAACTCCAATTATTAATTTTGATAATCATGTTGATAATGAATTTTTTGGCCAAGTAAATTTGATCGACTCCAGCCTGGCTTCTATCTGTGAACTGATACTAAAAACCATCGAGCACTTGGATAGAGAAATTTTAGACAAAGAAATTGCTACTATTCTTTTGACGGGCATGACTAGCCAAACCAGAAGTTTTAAATCACCGAATGTTACCCCTCACACTTTAAACACCGCCGGCAAATTAATGAATTTAGGAGCAGAGCGAGAAAAAATCATTCAACATTTATATCGCACTAAATCTATTTCCATGTTAAAACTTTGGGGTAGCGCTCTGAGCAACCTACAAAATGATCGTGGGCTAGGGCTGGTTTGGACTACTATTACTCGAGAAGATTTTATTCGCTCGGGGGCAAGAGAAGATGATCTTAAAGGCGTAGTTACCGAGTTAATCGCCAATTCTCCGGAAGCCAAAATGATTTTAATATTAAATGAAAAAGACCATGATGAAAAAGGACAGATAATTCACGGCTTGTTGTCGGTAGACAGTCAATTTAACGCTCCGGAATTGGTAGAACTTTTTCATCCAACTGGTAATAAAAAAATGGCATCCTTTGAAATAGAAGGAAAAAATTTAAAAGAAGCCGAAGAACTAGTGCTAACGGAAATTAGGGGGAAGTAAAAACAAAAAATTTGGATTAAATCAATGGCTGTCCAGTCATATCTTCTGGCTGTTCAACGCCCATCAACTTCAAAATCGTCGGCGCTATATCCGACAACATTCCCACTGGATTCAATAAACTCAAATCTCCCTCTGGCGGATCACCGGCTGGCCCAGCTTGCCCCATAAAGTCTTTACCTATTACCAAAAATGGTACTGGATTAGTAGAATGTTCTTTATCCATTTGTCCGGTTTGTAAATTAACCACCTCTTCGGCATTGCCATGATCACCTGTCACCAACAATACTCCATTTTTAGACAAAATATGTTCAGACAAATCCCCCAAACATTTGTCTATTACTTCACAAGCCTCCACTGTCGCCGCCATATTTCCGGTATGTCCAACCATATCGGCATTAGCAAAATTTAACACAATCAAATCATATTTGCTGCTATCCACCGCCTTAATCACTTCTTTCAAAATTCCCAAAGCCGACATTTCTGGCGCTTGATCGTAAGAAGCCACTTGTGGAGAAGGCACTATCATTCTATCTTCTCCCGGAAAAGGATCTTCAATCGTTCCGTTTAAAAAGAAAGTAACGTGTGCATATTTTTCTGTCTCCGCAATATGATATTGCTTTTTACCTGCCTTGCTAACCGTTTCAGCTAAAGAATTATGGATAACCAATGGTGGATAGGCTACAATTACCGGTAACTCCTTTTCATACTCAGTCATAGTCACAAAATGCAAGCCGTTCAGATATTTTCTATCAAATTTATTAAAACCGGGTAAAACAAAGGCTTTGGTCAATTGACGAGCCCGATCTGGGCGATAATTAAAAAATATTACCGCGTCTTTTTCCTTAATTATACCTACTGGCTTGCCGTCTTTGGTAATTACCGTTGGAACAAATTCTTCATCATAATTTTTAGCCTCATAAGCTTGATCAATTAAAGCTAGTGGATCTTCACCTGATTTTTCGGCTTGGCCACTGGCCATAGCCAGATAAGCCTTTTCACAACGATCCCAATGATTATCGCGATCCATAGCATAATACCGGCCAGATAAATTTGCAATCTGCCCTACTCCCAACTCCGTCATTTTTTGTGTCAATCTTTCAACAAAAAATCTGCCGGAATTAAACGCACAATCGCGACCGTCCAAAACCACATGAATAAACACATTCTTGCTGAAACCTTGATCTTTGCATAATTTTAACAAAGCAAACAAGTGTTCATCGCTAGAGTGCACATTTCCATTACTCACCAAACCAATCAGATGCAAATCTGATTTATTTTTTTTCACTCGTTCAAAAGCCGACAACAAGGCTTGATTTTTATCAAAACTACCATCCGCGATTTCTTTATTGACGCGCGGCAAAGTTTGATAATACACCCGACCTGCGCCAATATTTAAATGCCCCACTTCGCTATTACCCATTTCACCGAATGACAAACCCACCTCGTTGCCAGAAGTGTAAATTGTCATGGCCGGATAGCTGCTTAAAAAATTTTTATAATTCGGTAAATTGGATCGAGTGATAGCATTCCCTTCGGCATCCGGAGCCACTCCCCAGCCATCCAAAATAGCCAAAACTACAGGCTTGTATTTTTTATCCATATTTTTACTTTTCCTACTGAATATTTTACAACTAAATACCCAATTCCATTTCTATTTCCATCAAGCGGTTATACTTTTCAACTCTATCGGATCTGGACAACGAACCGGTTTTAATAAATTCAGAATTAACTGCTACTGCTAAATCAGCAATAAAAGTATCAGAAGTCTCACCGCTACGATGGGAAACAGCCACTTTGTATTTATTTTTCTTAGCCAGCATAATCGCTTCAACAGTTTCCGTAACCGTACCAATCTGATTCAATTTAATTAAAATAGCATTTCCAACACCTTCCTTAATCCCTCTAGATAATCTTTCTACGTTGGTCACAAAAATATCATCTCCAACCAAAGTCGTAGTTTTATTCAAATCACCAGTTAATTTTTTCCAACCGCCCCAATCATCTTCACTCAAACCATCTTCTATTAAAATTAGAGGATATTTTTTGATCCACTGTTTGTAAACAGCGATCATCTTTTCCGAATTCCAACCCTGTTTTTTATTTACAAAATAATACTTTCCACTGTGAAAAAATTCAGAGGCTGCTACATCTAATCCCAAAAAAACATTTTTTCCCGGCACCCAACCGGTATATTTAATAGCTTCTATAATTACCTGTAAAGCCCTTTCATTATTTAGTAACTCGGGAGCAAAACCACCTTCATCGCCCACTGCTGTCTTATATCCTTTTTGGCTTAAAATGTTGGCCAAAGCATGAAAAATTTGTGAGCCCATGCGAACCCGTTCGCGCATTAATTTATGGCGCGGAATAATCATGAATTCTTGGATGGTTAAACCATTATCCGCATGACGACCGCCGTTTAAGATATTCATCATCGGCACCGGCAAACGGTATTCTTTTTCATTAATTTTATAAACTTTCCGTAAAAATTTATATAAAGGTAACTGAAGATTATCAGCTGCAGCACGAGCTACTGCCATGGAAACACTTAAAATAGCATTGGCACCCAATTTAGTTTTATTTTTAGTACCATCCAGTTCTAACATTCTATGATCTAATTCTTCTAGCCCTTCCACCTCCATGCCCACCAAAGTTTTAGCAATTACGGTATTAACATTTTTAACAGCTTTTAACACGCCTTTGCCACCATAACGTTTACCACCGTCGCGCATTTCTAAAGCCTCGTGGGTGCCGGTAGAAGCCCCAGACGGAACTTTGGCTACCCCTATGATACCATTTTCCAAAACCACCTTGGCCTCCACGGTCGGATTGCCACGTGAATCAAGAATCTCACGGGCTACAATCTGCTTAATCTTCATAACTGAGAATTAAAAATGAATAAAATTAACAGGTTTATTATAACATAATTTAAAATAAATAAAAGGGATGTTTTCACACCCCTTTCATTCTCTTGTTTTAAGTTTATGGCAAAATTTCGTAAGTAATTGTTGTGTTCATTACTACATCTTTACTGCCAGCAGCCACGGATTCTGGAGCCAAAGCTACTGCTCCGCCCCCCTCAGCCATAGTGCTATATTTCATCGGATAATAATCTTGAGAAGATTCATATTCATTATAACTAACTACTGTGCCTAATTTTACTCCTAAATCAGCGGCTAGTTTAGCGGCTTTAATTTTGGCGTCCGACAAAGATTTTTCTCTAGCTTGCATTTTTAAATTTTCGGTATCATCAATCGTAAAATTCAATCCACTGACCTCAGTGGCGCCATACTTCCCGGCTAGACCTAAAATAGTGGTAATTTTAGATAAATCGCGTATTTTAACAGTCACTTGATTATTCACTTTATACCCTTTTAACTCTTGCCCTTTGTCTTGGGTATAATTGTAATCTGGATAAATAGAATAATCCGTCTGCATATCTTTATCAACCACGCCTAATTTTTTTAATTCAGCCATCACCTGATCCATTACTTTTTTGTTATCAGTTTGGGCCTTGGCGATATCTTTGTCTGTATTGGAAAAACCAATAGTAGTGACGGCAATATCGTTGGTGCCGGTCACTTTACCATAGCCGCTGACCATAATAGTGCGTTCCATCCGATCGGCTTTGCCAATAAAATAATACTTTTTGGCATTATTACGCACTAAAGTGCCCACTAAACAAATTAAATATACTAAAAGTACGGCCAAAAGCACGGCTATTATTTTTTTACCCATGCTGTGTCCGCGACCACAACATTTTCCACCGCAGTTGCAATTACCACCACAACCACAGCTACATTTATTATCACAGCAAGCCCCAGTTGGCTTACTCATCATTGAGGGCACTGCCCTGTCAGCCATTACCCGGCTGGCAGCGGCTGATCTGCCGGATGTCAATGAAGGCATAAAACCTCCTTACAGAACCCATAGCCGCTCGGCTACAAGGTTCAAATTAATAATTGATTATTTAATAGAAACTTTTTTAATCCCCGGTAATTCTTTGCCACTCAAAAATTCCAGCATAGCCCCGCCACCCGTAGACACTAAATCAATATCCTCTAATAAATGCAATTTTTTTAAAATTTCTACTGTTTCTCCACCACCACACACTCCAAAACATTTACCGTTCGATCTCGCCGCCAACAAACGAGCTATGGCATAAGTACCATACTCATAAGGATGTGACTCAAATTTTCCAAGAGCGCCATTCCATACCAAAGTTTCAGCCTTTTTAATATATTTACTAAATAATTTTATTGTTTCCGGTCCCACGTCTAGCACCGCCATCCCCCTTCGCACCGCAAATTTTTTATCGATTTTATATACTTTAGCTTCTTTTCCATCTGATCTCCCTACTACCACGTCAATCGGTAAAAACACTTTAGATTTTTCACAATATTCTATTGCCTCCTTGTAAAAATCCTTATCCATTACTGATTCGCCCATTTTGTAGCCCTTGGCCGCCAAATAAGTATTAAAAATTCCACCACCCAATAAAACCTGATCGGCCAATGGCAATAATCTTTTTAAAACTGGAATCTTAGTTTCAATTTTAATTCCAGCCAACATCAGCACAAATGGCCGTTTTGGATTCTCTAAAACCTTTTTTAAACCTTCTATCTCTTCTTCTAAAAGTAATCCAGCATAAGACGGGAGATGTTCGGCCACTCCGGAAACAGAAGATGAATTGCGATGGGCTACAGCAAAACCATCTAAAACAAAATAGTCAGCTAATCCGGATAATTTTTCACTAACTTTTTTATCATTATCTTCCTCGCCGGTAAAAAATCTGACGTTCTCTAATAATATTACTTCTCCGTTTTCCATTTTTTCTATTTCTTCCGCGGCCAATTTAAAATAATTATCACCAAATTTTTTACTAGACAAAAATTTAATCTGAATTTTTAGCATTTCATGCAATGTTTCCGCCAGAGGCTTTAGGCTATATTTCTTTTCATACCCTTTTTTCGGACGACCCAAATGACTTATCAAAATTACCTTAGCATGATGACGTAAAAGATAAACAATAGTCGGCAAAGCTTTTTCTACTTTAAATTCTTCTTTGACTACGCCGTTTTTAATCGGAACGTTAAAATCGACTCGTACCAAAACACGCTGGCCGGCCAGATATTTTATGTTTTTAACAGAGTTGATTTTCATACCTCCTATATTATAACACAAATTTCTCTACTCCACCAACATTTCATACCCCGGATCATCCGGCCACAGATAATGATCAAAGACCCAATCACCCAAATCACGAGCTTCAATGAAACGAGCCTCTTCGGATTTAGCACCCAAAATAACCACTCTAACGCTATGGCCGCGATCATCAGTTAACCGAACAGTAAAATTATAACCTGAATCTACAATATATCCGGTTTTTCCACAAATATTTTCCTCTTTAAAATCATTAGGCACCCAATTAGTCAACAGCCAATTAGTGGTCCAAATTCGGCGTTTTTTATCTTTGTTTAAAGGTTGAGCATAATACTCTCCAACATGCATTGTGTCAGAAATCTTCTTCACATTCAATGCCGATTTTAATAAATTCGCCACATCTCTGGCACTAGCCGTATTTCCAGCATCCAAACCAGTCGGCTCTACAAACTTGGCCGTGGTTAATCCCAATTGTTGCGCTTTTCTATTCATTAACAAGACAAAATTATCTTGAGTAATACCGCTCGCCCGCACCATGGTTAAAATGGCGCTGTTGGAAGATCCAATCAAAGCTATATTCCACAAATCATTTAAAGAAAATTTTTCTCCTGGATTGATATGATGGCTACTGCCATCGCAATCTTCCACTTGTACCATGGTGGTCGTCGCCCAATCAACTGGTAAATCTACTAATACCATCGCCGAAACCAATTTTGTAATACTAGCCAACGGCCGTACTGCTTCGGAATTTTTATCATACAACACTGTGCCTGTTTCATCATCCACAATATAGACGGCGGCGGCCGACAAATCTTGTTTAAATTCAATTTTGTCTTTAGCTAAAGGAATAATAGGTTTACTCAGGGGCAATATCGGATTA
>CAZEYR010000001.1:0-44625 GCA_964516735.1 uncultured Gammaproteobacteria bacterium | reverse complement strand
ACCGCATCACCTCCGGCCTGCGCTTGAACTGATAATGAACCGGCCTCTGGAAATTTTAATAATGGATAATACCCAGTCCGAAAAGATATAGTCGCAATAAACATCAACAACAAACCAGCCCCCATCAGACCATAAGAACACAAAAAATCTGAAAACTTATTATTCATAATTTTTCTAGCGATTATTTATTTTCTTGAGTTAAAGCGCCGGTAATTACCTCATGTTTGTGCAAAACCTCATACTCCGGCAATTCCTGTAAACTACTAATTCCCAAATGTCGCAGATACTCCAAAGTCACCTCATAAGTTGGCAATAAATTAGCCGAATCTTCCACTTCCTTAACCAAGCCGCGCATCATTAAATTACGCAAAATCAAAGCACAATTTACTCCACGCAATTGCTCTAGCTCCGGCTTGGTGATCGGTCCACAATAAGAAATTACCGTGAGAGTTTCTAGCTGAGGTCGAGTTAATTCTCCGGTTACTTCGGCTTTCAAAAAATTTTCCGCTGCCTCGCGATTGTCCGGATTAGAAACCATCTGCCAATCTTCGTTGTTTTGGACTAAAATAATTCCCGATTCGGGATGATTATATTTAGCGCGTAAAATTTCTAAAGCTTCTACCACTACTGGTTCATCGATATTTAGAACTTTAGCAATTTTCTTCACCGACAGTGGCTTAGAAGCGACAAATAAAATTGTTTCTAATTGGGATTGTATAGACATAAAAATTAAACTTTTTCTACGATCAATTCTTCAAACGCCTTATTTTGTTTAATACAAACAGTTTGATCTTTAACCAATTCCAAAAGCGCTAAAAAGCTAATAATCACTTCAGTCTTACTTTCTGCCCCGCTGATAATTTGATTAAAATTAAATTGTTTACATTTAATCAATAATTTTCTAATATTCTCTATTTTTTGTTTGATCGACACCGTACGATCCATAGTCACCTGAGTAAGCGGGCGCAACGGTTGTAACCGCTTAATCAACCTCTTAAACGATTCATACAAATCTACGATTTGCGCGTTGGTTGGTAAAACAAAACCCTCTGCCTTGACTGGCGGTTCCACGCGGCCATAAGCCATTTTCCCACCCATCCAAAAATCATTTACTTTTTTACTGGCTTCAATATATTGTTTATACAATTTTAACTGATCGGCCAAAGTCGGACCGTCGTCTTCTTCTGGCGGATACAAATATGGCAAAATATTTTTGGATTTTATATAAACTAACTTGGTGGCAATTACCAAAAAATTTGCCAGATCTTCCGATTGCTTTTCGCCCATTTGCTCCAAATGCTGTAAAAACTGTTCAGTTACTTTGGACAAAGATACTTCCGTGATGCTCAATTTTTCCTGTTCGATCAATTGCAAAAGTAAATCCAAAGGACCTTCAAATTTTTCTAATTTTACTTCGGTAGTCATGTTTAAAAAGGTAATTTTCTTTGGCGCCTAGTCCACCAATTTTCATAGGCCTTAATTCCCGGCCCGGTAATTTTTATACTTTCTATAAAACATTTGTCAGTCTTGAGCACGCAATAAGCTGTAATAAACCCGCGACGAATCAACCGATCTAAACTTTGGGTAATAATTTTTACCGGAGTGGTTCTAATTTTTTTATCTTTGAAGAACTTCAAAAATACTCTTCGCTGTACCTTCCCCCTATTTTCATAACACTCTTTCAAAATGCCAAACTGCAGGGGCGACAACATATTATTTTAATTTGATATGCGCATCATTTAAAGCATTTTCCGGCAACGGTGACGGAGCACTCATCATTAAATCTCTCGCATCGCCGGTTTTTGGAAAAGCCATCACTTCGCGGATATTTTCTTCACCTTGGATAATCGCGATCAAGCGATCAATACCCAAAGCCATACCGCCATGTGGCGGCGGACCAAAAGTGAAAGCCTCTAACATATGGCCAAATCTTTCTTTGATTTCTGTTTCTTGCAAACCAATCAAATCAAAAATCTTTTTTTGCAAAGCCTGTTCATGAATTCTCAAACTGCCACCCCCTACTTCAAAACCATTTAAAGCCAAATCATAAGCATTAGAGCGGGTGGAAATTGATTCAGAATCAAGCAAGGCCAAATCTTCATCTAGAGGTCTGGTAAACGGATGATGTACGGCGTTTAATTTTCCAGTTTCCTTATCTTTTTCAAACATTGGAAAATCTACCACCCAGCAAAAAGCTAAAAGATTTTTATCGGTTTTATCTTTTCTCAAATCTGGTTTATCATTTCCATATTTTTCCATGGATTCTTTATAGGTCAAACGCGGGAAAGGTTTTTCTTGGATTTTTAAATGTGGAAAATGTTTTTCTATCAATTCAATCATGGCTGTCTCCATCAAATTTAGTAATTCTTCTTGGGTTAAAAAAGACATTTCCAAATCAAATTGAGTAAATTCTGGCTGACGATCGCCACGCTGATCTTCATCGCGGAAACAACGCGCTACCTGAAAATATCTTTCCACGCCGCCAACCATCAGCAACTGTTTAAACTGCTGAGGTGACTGTGGCAAAACGTAAAATTCTCCTTTGTGCAAACGAGATGGCACGATAAATTCGCGAGCGCCTTCGGGGGTGCCTTTGGTCAAATACGGAGTTTCAATTTCCAAAAATCCACGTTCGGAAAAATAATTACGCAAAAATAAATTTATTTTATGACGAGCGATTAAATTATTTTTCATTCTTTCGGAGCGCAAATCCAAATAGCGATATTTCAAACGCAAAGTTTCATCCATCACGCGAGTGTCAGAATCCACGGCAAACGGCACGGCTTCGGACTCAGTAATAATTTTTACTTCTTTGGCCAACAATTCTACATTACCGGTCGACATGTTCGGATTTTTTTGTTTAGCACCGCGCTCTTGCACTACACCGCGGATTTCCACGCAATATTCCAAACGAACTTTTTTCAAATCTTCGTTGGATTTTTCGTCCAATTCGCTTGGCACACCAACTATCTGTAAAATTCCGGAACGATCACGTAAATCTAAAAATGCGATCTTGCCCATATTGCGGCGAGCGTTGATCCAACCTTTTACCAAAACCTCCTGCCCTACCTTGTCTACAGTTTCTACAGATAAAAGTCTATTCATATTTTAAATAATTAAGCGTATAACTCGGCCATTTCCACTAAACGATGGGCATAGCCATATTCATTATCATACCAAGCAATTACTTTTACCAGATTGCCATCCACTACATAAGTCAATGGCAAATCCACGATACATGAATTAGTATTGCCAATAAAATCCGATGACACCAATTCTTGATCGGTGACCCCCAAAACATTGGCAAAACGCTCAGTCTTGGAGGCTTCAATGAAAGCATTATTTATATCTTCTTTGGTCACATTTTTCTTTAACACCATTACGATGTCCGATAAGGAAACAGTGATAGTCGGCACTCTTACTGCCAGCCCGTCAAAATTACTTCTTAAACTCGGAATTACTTCCGCGACAGCCTTGGCGGCGCCGGTGGTGGTTGGTACCATATTTTGTGCGGCCGCTCTGGCGCGACGCAAATCTTTGTGTGGGCCATCTTGTAAATTTTGATCAGCGGTATAAGCATGCACAGTTGTCATCATTGCTTTTTCAATCCCAAATCTTTCTTCCAACACTGCCATTACTGGGGCGATACAATTAGTGGTACAAGAAGCGTTGTTAATGATCGGGGCAGTTTCTTTACCAACCTGAGCGCAATTTACACCACGGACATAAGTTGGGATATCTCCGCCCTTACCCGGAGCGCTGATAATTACCTTTTTAGCACCAGCCTTCAAATGCAATTCAGCACCTTCTTTTTTGGTAAATTTTCCGGTGCATTCTAGCACCACATCCACTTTCAATTTTCCCCAAGGCAAAACGCTTGGATCTTTTTCCGCGTACACTGGAATTTTGTGCCCCTTGATAATTAAATTTTTTTCATCATATTCTATGCTGTATTCGACATCCGGATAAGCCGTGTCATATTTCAAAAGATGGGCTAATGTCTTGGTGTCGGTCAAATCATTAATGGCCACAATTTTAATATCTTTTTTGGAAATAGCAGCCTTTAAAGCGTGGCGGCCAATACGGCCAAAGCCGTTGATGGCGATATTTTTCATAAATAATTAGATTAGCTTTTTATTTTAAAAAATCGTTTTAATTTACAATCGCAAACACACATTTTAAATATTCACCCTCGGTGAATGCCACTAATTCCGGGTGATCAATGCCGTGGGTGTAAGTTTCCAAAATTTGCAAGGTACGACCAGCGCGTCCCGCAGCTTCAGATAGCATATACCTAAAATCAATTAGACTCAAGTGGGCCGAGCATGAGGCTGATACCAAAATTCCACCCGGCGGTAAAAGTCGAATCGCCATCTCGTTTACTTTGCGATACCCTTGCATTCCTTCCTTGATTTTATGACGATCTTTAATAAAAGCTGGCGGATCTACCACAATTACATCAAAATCTTCTTGTTCCAAAGTTTCATCTTTTTCCAAAAGGCCAGTCAAATATTCTTTAACATCAGCACAAATAAAAGATACTTTCTTTTCTGGAAATTTATTTAATTTTACATTTTCCTCAGCCAAAGCCAAAGCTGATTCGGACACATCCACGCTTACTGCTTTGGTTGCCCCACCTTTTAAGGCATAAATACTAAAACCACCGGTATAAGAAAAACAATTTAAAACTTTTTTACCTTCAACATATTTCATCAAGGCTTGACGTTTATCGCGCTGATCCAAAAAGAAACCGGTTTTTTGTCCGCCAATGATATCTACCCAAAATTTTATGCCATTCTCGGTAATTTTAACTTTATTTGGAATTTCTCCGGACAACAAACCACTTTGTTTTTCCGCGCCTTCTACGCCGCGGGTTTTTACGTCAGATCTTTCGTAAATTCCTTTTGGTTTTACAATTTTATTTAAAGCGCAAATAATTTGGTCTTTCCACGTCTCAATCCCGCGATTGTGAAATTGGACAGTAAGATAGTCAACATATTTATCCACGACTAATCCTGGTAAAAAATCTCCTTCGCCATAAATCAAACGATAAGAATCAGTGGTTTTACTTTCTACAAATTTTTGGCGAATTTCGTAAGCCCGTTTAATTTTATTGAAGAAAAATTCGTCGTTTATTTCTTCTTTTTCCTTCCAACTCCACAACCGTACAGCGATCTGTGAATAAGAATTAAAATAACCTTGGGCCAAAAATGTACCCTGACCATCCACCAATTTGACCGGCGCGCCAGTGGCGATACCGTCGGGAATTTTTTCTAAAGCTCCGGAAAAGACCCAAGGATGACGGCCACGAATCGGGCCGATACGTTCTCTTTTGACTGTTAATTGAATCATAAATGCGTTATTAAAGCTGTTTTATTCTACCTTATTATTCGCCTGCTGACAAATGGGCTTATGCACGAAAATTATTGACTTTTTTAATTTAAAATGGTATGTTTTTGCGGTTCTCTTCACGGCTACCACTACAGATGGAGGAAAAAATGGGCATGCTGAGTGTTGAAGATCGAGCTATTGTAGCCGATCTGTGTGAAAATGGCGTCTTGCTGGACGCCGAAGGGCACCGGCTGGATCAGACAAACGGAGTGATGATGATTACCTGCTCGGACGGCGATCAAATGCCCGACATCTTCAAGTATCAGTCGGGCTTCTGTCAGACTCAGCGGACTGACCCGCGCATTCACCTGTTCGCCCTCAACGGCGGGGCGCTGCTTCTGCCGGAAAATTCGCCGATCAACCGGGCCACGGCCAAGCTGATCTCCAATGAGGAAGACGGCCACAGCAGTGCTTGCACCAAGCCAAATCAGGGTATGGTCAGTATACATTTGCAACAGGATTTGGTGCTCCTCTGGAACATCCAAGCGGCCCGGCAGCTCAAGGATATTCACACGATCGCCCTCTACGCCCATGCCCCCTGTGGTGCAGCCACACTCTGTGGCCTGAATATGGTTCAGGTGCTCAACTACCTGATTCAGGCCAAAGCTCGCCTGCGCCACACTTTCCCCGGCCTCAAGGTGGCGTGTTTCTGCCACATTGATCATGGCAAGGATGAGAACGGCAAGCCCAAAAAACGGTCCTACTTCGTGCCAGTGGAAGCCGCCAAACGTTGGCTGCTTGCCCACCCCGCCCCCTAGGCCAATCTCGGCCACAACTCCAGGGACCAAGCTTTTCATCCCATGTCCCCGAAGCAGTAAAAATTTTACTCTTTCGGGGAGCTGAAAAGCAAAAATAAAACACCTCGCTATTTAGCGAGGTGTTTTTTAATTTCTTTAGTACATTCCGCCCATTCCTCCGCCCATACCACCTCCCATTGGTGGCATGGCTGGTTCTTCTTTCTTAGGCAAATCGGTAATCACTGCCTCGGTAGTCAAAAACATCCCGGCGATGCTAGCGGCATTTTGCAAAGCGCTTCTAGTCACCTTGGTCGGATCAATCACCCCGAATTTAATCATATCGCCATATTCACCAGTCGCGGCATTATAACCAAAATTACCACTATTCTTTTTTACTTCTTCCACAATCACTGATCCATCCACACCGGCATTTTGAGAAATTTGACGCAGTGGCTCTTCCAAAGCTCGACGCAAAATTCCAGCCGCTACTTCCTCTTCCTTGTCCACAAATTTTAATTCATCTAAGGCTTTAACCGCTCTTAATAAAGCCACACCACCACCAGGCACCACGCCTTCTTCCACCGCCGCTTTAGTAGCCCCGACCGCATCTTCAATGCGATGTTTTACTTCTTTCATTTCTGTTTCAGTAGCGGCGCCAACTTTAATAATCGCCACCCCGCCAGCTAATTTAGCCAAACGTTCCTGCAGTTTTTCTTTATCAAATTCACTATCAGTTTCTTCAATCATTTTTCTGATCTGGCCAACTCTAGCTTGCACATTTTCTTCTGTGCCTAAACCTTTTACAATAGTAGTATTATCTTTAGTGGAAATTACTTTGTGAGCGCGGCCCAAATCTTCTACTTCTGTTTTATCTAATTTCATACCCATCTCTTCAGTAATTACTTTACTGCCGGTCAAAATTGCAATGTCCATCAACATTTCTTTGCGGCGATCGCCAAAGCCCGGGGCTTTTACCGCCAACACGCTAAAAGTACCACGCAATTTGTTCACCACAAAAGTAGTTAGGGCTTCACCATCCACATCTTCAGCGATAATCACCAATTCTTTTTTGCCGGTCTGAGCAATTTTTTCCAACAACGGCAAAATATCATGAATGGAACTAATTTTTTTATCAGTAATTAAAATAAACGGATCAGAAAATTCGGCTTCCATGCGTTCAGTGTTGGTCACCATATAGGGGGACACATAACCTTTATCAAAACGCATACCTTTTACGGTTTCAATCTCCATGCCAAAAGATTGGGATTCTTCTACGGTGATTACTCCGTCTTTACCCACTTCGGCCATAGCGTCAGCAATTTTTTTACCGATCTCTTTATCATTGGCAGAAATAGCGGCTACATTGGCAATTTCATCTTGCTCTACCGGTTTAGCAATTTTTTCTTTTAATTCCTTAATAATCGCTCCTACGCTTTTATCCAAACCTCGTTTTAAAGCCACTGGATTAGCTCCAGCAGTCACATTTTTCATCCCTTCACGCACAATCGCTTGAGCCAACACAGTAGCAGTGGTAGTGCCATCACCCACGTCATCATTGGTTTTACTGGCCACTTCTTTGACCAATTCCACACCAGCGTTTTCAAATTTATCTTCTAACTCGATTTCTTTAGCGACAGTCACTCCGTCTTTGGTTATAGTTGGAGCGCCAAAACCTTTATCCAAAACTACATTGCGACCCTTCGGACCTAAAGTAACTTTAACTGCATTAGCTAAAATATTTACACCTTTGACTAAAGACTGACGAGCTTCGTCACTAAACAAAATTTGTTTTGCCATATAATCAAAATTAACAAATTAATTATTCTACTACCGCCATGATTTTATCATGGGTTAAAATTTTATATTCTTTTTCCTCAGCACCGCGGCCAACTTTTATTTCTTCACCACCCCATTTTTCAAACAAAATTTTATCACCAACTTTTAAATTTAATTTAACTAAGTCTTCGCCATTGCCCAAAGCAACAATTTTACCTTCAGCTTTTTTTTCCTTGTCCACTGTTTCCGGCAAGACGATACCAGAAGCAGTCACTTCTTCGGTCTTGGTCGGTTCGACCAAAACCCGATTACCCAATGGTCTGATATTCATATACATAAAAATTAATAATTAATTTTATCACTCAAAATATGCGAGTGATAATTGCTTAATCATTCTACAACAACCGACAAACTTGTCAAGGCATAAATCCACATATAAAAAAACCGCCTTGTGAGCAGTTTTTTTATAACCTTAAAAGTCTCAATCTCAACCCTGTTTTTTCTCTAAAAAATTAGTGAAAAAACAGGACGGTGAGATTGGACTCGCCGCCCCATGATAATCGGCCGAAACGGCCTAGGGGCGGGATTGCTCAAAAGCAAGCAAGATTACGAAGATTAACCCTTGGACTTTGGGTCATCCTCTCCATGTGGCAGATCGTACAGAATCGTACGAGGATCGGGCGGGCGGGGGCTACTCTCCGTTTCGCTGAGCCCTTCAGGCCACGGTTCACCACAAACGCAACAAAACGTCTGTTCCTTGTTATACCAGAGAGTTGAACAATGCGGACAAAGACGATCACCTGGTCGCACCAGACAGCCATCAGTTGGCGAGACGGCCACACCATTTTTTTTACCAGCCAGACGCTTCAGCAGCTCTTCTCCTGTTTTTCGAGCGCACAGGTCAGTATAAGTCTCTAACGGACGGTCGTCAAAAAAATCTCCTTGCCGTTTCTGCCAAGCTTTGTACGTTCTCAGACTCCAAAAGGTGTGCCCAGGACCTTTTTCTGACACAGCCAACACCTCCTCGGCAAACTGCTAATTGAACAATTTAAAAAAGATTATCATTTTTTTCCAATCTGGTCAACCCTAATATTACCCAACCAAAAATTATTCCGGTAAACATCGTCAAAAGCCAATGATCAAACAAACCGGCTACAATTAAAACGATCCAACAACTCAAAAAAATTTTATTATTTTTAAAAATCTTATATATTACCCAAGCCAAAAATGCTAACCAGCCCAAACTGCCGATCGCCCCCCACTCTACCAATCCTAACAAATACACATTATGTACCGGTTGATATTCCCAAACTGGCAACTTTGAATTTTTTTGGTATAATTTTTCCGTATATAAACCCGGACCAACACCCCACCAATAATTTTTAGAAAAAATATTTTTCCAATCTTTGATTTGATCTTGTCTTTCAGCCACAGACTTTATTTCTAGCCTCTCCAGGCTTTTTATTCTAGTTAAAAATAATGGCTTGATAGCTATGAAAAATAATAAAATAACTAGACTATAGTATACTAAATTTTTTCCAATTTCCCAGCGCCCCTTTTTTTGTAAAATAAAAAAGATCATCAATCCCAGCACCGCCCCCAGCCAAGCGCCGCGGCTAAAACTCAAAATCAACCCGGACAATACTGCGAACTGCCCCAACAAAATCAATAGCTTATGGCGATAATTTTCTGTTGACACATAAAGCCAAACCCCGCAAACCAAAATCACCGCCAAAAAAATCCCCAAAGCGTTCGGCCAACCAAAACTCCCATACGCCCTGAGCCAACGTTCATCGCCAAACTCTATTACACTCACCCCCAAATCTTTGGCGCTATGCGCCGCCAACCCTAACCATTTGTTCGCCCCGATTTCTTGAGATAAAAACTGCCATACAGCTAGCACACCCTGTCCAACTCCGCCCAGCCACAAACTGACGATTTGTTTTTTTCCATCCCCCACACTCCATAAAACCACCATCAAACAAAAACCGCCCAGCCACCGCAATACCGATTGATAGGCCACCAACCAATTATCTGTCCGCCATAGCAAAAAAGCCACACCGGCCAATATCGCCAAACCGATGGCCCCTCTTTTGCGATAAGCTACCTGTTTTTCTTTTTCTCTAATCTTGGCCCAAAAATTTTTATCCAAAACCTTAGACAAAACAAAAAATAAAATTACTATCCATAACAAAATTTCCGTACTATACAGACTTAATGTGCCATATTCCCAGCTACCGTTATTTAAAAACGCCGGACCATAAATCCAGCGAGTCTGCCACGGCAATAAAAACAAAAAAGCTAGGATTAAAATTTCTAAAACTTTTTTAATTTTCATAATTAATAATTTATAATTGTTCTCCAATCTTCTAAATATTTTTTTCTAGCGTCATTTTCATGCAATTTAATCACCCCCTCTTTTATCACTACTCCTTTTTGGCCATCATTCAGCTGATTTTTTATTTTTAAACTCATTTTCATCATTTGTGTTTCTTTGGCTTCCTTTTCTATCAAATCTCCGTACGCCCCTTGCCACATTTTTTCGCAAATTTTTCGCCAAATACTGCCAATTTTAGTTTCCGACAAACTTTTTATAAAATCTCCGGGATATTTATAATTGGGCAAATAATAATCCGTCCAATTATTTATCGACAAAAATTTTTTATATAAATTATCTGGATCAAAAATTGGTTGCATTTGTTTAATCCAATAAACAAAATGAATATCCGCTTCCGTTATCCGCAAATCAACCAGATTAAGATGTTTTTCATCCAAGAAAAAAGATAAACAAATTTTATCGGAAACCTTATCGCCATAAGTCCGTAAGCCAAACAACCGCAAAATTATATTGGCAAATAAGCGCACAATCCAAATCCGATTTGGCGCAGTTATGATTAAAAAATCTATATCACTATTTTCACAAGCCTGACCAGCCCCGACCGAATTACAGACAAAAATTGCTCGCAAAAATGGCACGGCTCGAATTTTTTTTGCAGCCTGAATAGCTTTTTTAATTTTCAAATCACTCTGCAAATCCCGTTCCCGACGATTTTCTATTCCAGTTGCTCTTCCGGGTAAAAAATAATAACCACTTTCTTCTGTCAGTAGCCCGCTCTGTCTTATTACTGGTAATAAATGAAAATAATCAAGCTCCTCTATCTTCGGCGACCGCCATAAATACTCAAATAATTCCTCTTTGGTCAGCGGATATTTTGCCATACTAAAATATGACAATGTTTCTACGATCGATCTCCTTAACTCCGGTACAAAACTCATACTCAGATATTTTAAACTCTATATTTTTTTTTGACAAGAAAAAAGACACCTTGCACAGGCGTCTTTTTAACTCTTTAAATTATTTTACTATCTGGCCGTCAATTACTCCCGACTTTTTATGATCTTTTTTAAAAACTAACAACTGTTGTAAAGCGGTAAATATGGTGCTAAACAACCAATACAGAGTTAACCCGGCAGGCAACCCCACGCCAATTACTACTGTCATAATTGGCATCATATACATCATTTGTTTATTCATCATGGCGGTCATATTTTCATCTTTAGCTCCAGTGCCGGCAGTTTTGGGAGCTTGTTTATGAATCAAAATCTTGCTTTGCCAAAATTGAGCCGCCCCTGCTAACAAAGCCAGCACTATATTTGGTTTGGCCATGTTAAAGAAATACAAAGACACCACATTAATTTGACCGGGATTATATACAAAAGAATATAAATCTTTGCCTAAATCTGTTAAAATTAATCCATTGCGCATTACGGAATATAAAGCAATTAAAATCGGCAATTGAACTAAAATAGGCAAACAGGAAGAAAATGGATTAACTTTATTATTTTTATAAAGTTCCATTAAAGCCTGGGCCTGTTTTTGCTGATCGTTGGCGTAAGTTTTTTTGATTTCATCCATTTTGGGTTGCAATTCCTGCAAGGCTTTTTGTGATTTTAAAGCCGAACCGGTTAATGGATATAAGACCAAGCGAATAACGATGGTCATAATTAAAATCACCAAGCCAATATCGTGTCCCGGCAACAAATTATATAATCCGACAAAAAAGTTGAAAATTGGCTGATAAAGTATAACATGATAAAGATAGCCCATAAAATTATTTTAATTTTAAATTTTATTCAGTAACTTCTTCGTTATTTTCTTGACTTAAATTTTCTTCACCAGCGTCTTCTGCGACCCCTCCTTCTTTTTGTTGGACATTAATTTTCCAGCCAGTTAATTCAGAAGCCAAGCGTACATTTTGACCATTACGGCCAATGGCCAAAGAAAATTGATCTTGAGCCACTACTACATCGGCTGTTTTTTCCGCTTCGTTTAAAATTACATCCAAAACTTTGGCAGGAGACAGGGCTTTAGCAATATAAGTTTTAGCATCATCTTTATACTGAATAATATCTACTTTTTCACCACCCAATTCTTCAATGATAGTATTGATACGACTGCCACGTTGGCCAATACAAGAACCGATTGGATCAATTGCTTCATCAGCAGTAAAAACAGCTACTTTGGAACGATATCCGGCATCGCGGGCTACACCTTTGATTTCAATCACACCCTCAGAAATTTCTGGGATTTCCTGGCGAAAAACCTCTCTTACCAAAGAAACGCTGTTGCGAGATAAAATAATTTCCGGACCGCGAGTGGACATATTTACAGAAGCTACAAAAAATTTCATTTTGGTGCCAGAACGATAGAATTCATTTGGCACTTGTTGATCGGTCGGCATAATACCAGTAATTTTACCCAAATCGATCAAAACTTTTCTGCCTTCAACACGCTGGATAGTGCCAACAATAATCTGACCTTCTTGTTTTTTATAATCATCAAACACCATACCGCGCTCGGCTTCGCGGATCTTTTGAATAATTACCTGCTTGGCAGTCTGAGCAGCCATACGGCCAAATTCACCCGGGATTTCCAAAGGAATTTCTAAAACATCACCTGCCTTAACTTTCTTTTTAATTTCTTTGGCCTGAGTAATCATTAATTCCAATTTTGGATTAAAACGAGGCAAATCAGCTACTTCTTCTTCGGTTAATTCACGATTTTCTTCACGAGCTTTTTCTCTTCTGGCTACCAATTCTTCTTGGGCGGCAGTCAAAACATCTTCGGCGATATCTTCTACTACAGTCTTAATATCCCAAGCTTTCATATCGCCGGTTTCCGGATCAAATTTTACTTTGATATTTTGTTGTTTATTGCCAAAGTCTTTACGATAGGCGGCGGCCAAAGCAGCCTCAATCGTTTCCATGACGGCCTCATAAGAAAGATTTTTTTCTTCACACAAAGCCTGAATTGCTTTTGTAATCTCGGACATACTATATAGATTAAATTAAAAAAATTTAATAAAAAAAGCGACTTCCATAGAAGCGCTATAACATCATGTCAATAGTATAACAAACTTTCTATGTTTTGTCAAACTAGGATTTCGCCAATTTTCCACGTGGCGTTTTACCATAGATCTTCACTTGATCACCCACGTCCAAAAATTTATAAACTTTTTCTGCATCTTTATAAGCAATATTTATACAACCGTGGCTCATAGGTTTGACTCCAAACTGATTGTGCCAATAAGCACCATGTAAATAAAAACCTCGCTTAAATTCTAAATTCCATTTAGTATTTTTATAATCATAGTTCAAACCAATATAGCGATGGGTCGGTAACTTGCGCATAATCTTATATTCCCCAACCGGCGTATCCAAACCCGGCACACCGGTAGAAACCGGAGCCGTTGCCACTTCTACTCCATTAAATACATATTTAAGCTGTTGCTTACTTAAATTAACCTCCACAGTCCTTTTTACTTGACGATTCCGATTGCCAGCCAACGGATTAAACCCATTAGCCACCTCTACCCCATCCACATAGCCGTCTCCATCGCTATCTTTATCGTCAGGATTAGTGCCAAGTTTATTTTCCACTTCATCTAATAAACCATCTTGATCAGTGTCGATTTTTATCGCAGCTAAAATACCCTGATCAGGATAAACCAGACAAAATATAATTAATAAAATAAGTAAAAATTTTTTACTATTCATCGTTTATGCATGTTTTAATTTATCGGACACTTTTTTTACTACATCGCTAATCGCCCAATCTGTCTTAACCAAATAATCATTAGAGCCGGCCGCTAATGCCTCCGCCACCTTAATATCATCTGATAAGTTAGTTAATAAAATCACTGGCACAGTTTTTCCCCATTTATCCAAACGTAATTTTTTTAGCATAGTAATTCCATCCATTTTGGGCATGATAATATCCAATAAAATCAAATCTGGCCGCTCAGCCAAAGCGGTTGCCAAACCATCTTCACCGTTTACCGCCACCAAAGTTTTAAAACTCTCTTCGGTAAATTTATTTACAAGCGCGTTAAGCAAAGTTTTCTCATCGTCTATAATCAAAATTTTATACTGTTTTTTAGGCATAAAAATGGTTAGAATTACTCTAATATTATATCATCTTCCTCGTCAGTACGCCAGATTTCCACGGCTTGCCGTCGTAATTTCATCAATACCCGAAATGACGGATGTCCGTAACTATTTTTTCCCACTGAAATTATAGCTTTATTTGGGTTTATTGCTCTCAAAAAATCAACGTCCGACGAACTGTCGCTACCATGATGACCGATTTTTAAAAACTCGGCTCGTAAAGTCAAACAGTTAAAAAACTGCCGTTCCGAACAATATTTTTTAAGTAAAGCCAATTCTAACGGGATTTCCATATCTCCAGCAAAAAAATATTTTTTACTTTTTTCTTCCAGAGTAAACACTATCGAATTATTATTTCCTGTGCGTAATTTATCAACCAAATCTAAATCAGGATCTGGCGATAAAAAATTAAGCACTGAATCGCCAATCACCATTTTCTTAGGTTCCACAATTATCTGGCTATTTGCCCCTTCCGCCTGAAAATATTTTTCCCAAACCGGCCAATATGGATCACTTGCCTTAATTTCGCCATTCCAAATAATATTTTTGACTTCATATCTTTTTAAAACTTCGGCGCAACCGCCATAATGATCAGCGTCCGGATGTGTCACTAACAAATAATCTATTTGACGATCGTAAAAAGGCAGGTACTTTCCCAATTTAATCAAAATTTTCCGGTCAATACCGCAATCCACCAGCATTTTTTCTCCATTATCAAACCTAATCAGAACTGAATCGCCTTGCCCAACGTTAAAAAAAATTAAACGAAATTTTTCAGCTTCTTTTTTAGTAATTTGGATATAAAAATATAGTCCTATCAAAATAGCAAATACAACCAAACTAATGAAGAAAAATTTCCTTCTGTACATTAATTTATTTTTTAGCAATGATGATTTGGTTGATCCAATTTTCTCCTTCTTTAATAAACACTTCTTTTTCTATAGAGAAAGCCAAGTCTTTCAAAATTTCAACTATTTTTTCCGGGCGATGATAATATGACTCTATCTTAATCGTTCCTTCTTTAGTTTTCACTTCTGGCGGCTCTTTTTGGTTGATATTGGTTACTGCCAACATCCCGCCATTTTTTAGCACTCGGTAAGCCTCATCAAAAAATCTAGTTGGATCTTTGAGGTGGACAATTACAAACGTAGACATTACAATATCAAAAATTTCTTTTTCAAAAGGCAGCGCCTCCGCATCTCCGATTACTGTAATTATTTTATTATTTTTTTCATTTAAAATTTTTAACATTTCTCCCGAGACATCTAAGGCCGTCGCCTCTGCCCCCAAACGCGCTAATTCTACAGCCAAACGGCCGGTGCCAGCACCCACATCTAAAATCTTTTTATTTTTTATTTCTCCAAGCAAAAGCAAAAGCTGGCCCTTTTCAAAACTATTCAAATACTTTTCTTTTTTATCATAATCGGCTGCGGCTAAATCATAGCCTCTGTCTGACGGTAATATTTTAATTTTAGCTTTCATACTTTAATATTATACACCAACCCATAAAAACAAAAAACCAAGCGTGCCTCCTCCTGTCTAGCCATCCTTTTTTGAATGGCTAGACAGAAGGGAGCAGGACACTTGGCCGAGCTCCCCTCACTATTTCTATTCTGATTCATCATCCGACCAATGCTCTGCCTGATCAGACACTACAAACGAACAATACGCTTGATAAGCAGAGGAGAAAAACATCGCCAACAACATGGCCGCCAAAATCAAAATACGCACCCAATCCTTCATAATCGTACCCTCCCTGCCGATTTTGGAACTCGGCGCGGATTATGACACAAAAACCATAAAAAGTCAACTCCTGTTTTCTTTTTGAAAATGATAAATTAGCCAAAAAAAATATAGATAAATAGCGAACATTAGCCAAAGAGGTATAGAAATATCCAATGCCGACCAAGATAAATCAGCAAACCATCTGGTAATAAAAAGCAAGAATTTTAATCCTACCAATGCAACTCCAGCCAACGCTTGACCAAGTGGATAAAAAATAAAACTAAACAAAATCGCTAAAAAACCAAACAACATTAAATAAGGAATAATCCACAGCACCAACAAATTAACGACCGGCGCCACCAGAGACAAACGGCCGAATTGATACAAAATTAATGGCAAGGTGATAATAATAGCCGCCATAGTTTCTCCAGCAAAACTAGGCCAATTTTTAAAGAGCGGCGTTAAATAAATTAACCCTAAAGTTGCTAAAAAAGACAGTTGAAAACCGGCGTCCCATACCATCACATAAGGATTTAATAAAAGCATAATCACTGCCGTAAACACCAAAACATTCCCTATTCGCGACGACCTCCCCAAATATCCAGCTAATAAAACAATTATCCCCATGATTCCTGCTCGCACTACTGATGATGAAGCGCCGGAAAATAAAACAAATAAAAATACCCCCACTACCAACAACCAAAAAATTTTTCTTTTATCCAAGCCAAAACAAGACAAGATATTTTGTAAAACCAAAACTACAATCGCGATATTATAACCAGAAATGGCAACAATATGTGTAATACCCACTCGATTAAAATCCTCTTTCAATTCACTGGGCAAACTAGCTCGCGCTCCATATAAAATTCCGCCCATCAAACTGCTCTCTGGCTCTGGCCATAATTCTCCCACTTTATTTTCCACCATTTGTTTAAAATTAAAGAATAATTTGCTAATCTTTAAAAAAATATTTACCGCGGAACTGTCAAATAATTTAAAATCGTTCCCAGCACAAATCGTCCAGACTCCCATTCTAGATAAATACTGATCGTACCGAAAATTTTCATCTAAATTTTGCGGTTCACCCAATAAACACTTAAAACTTATTCGATTTCCATAAACATATTCGGAATTATTTTTATCTCTAACTAGTAATCGGCCGTTGATTGCACGCTCTACCTCATACACCTCAATTTTATCTGCCTCAACCAAATAGCGCTTTCCAGCTCCATCATTTAAAAAAACTTCTTTAACCAAGCCTGTCACTATTGCCGTCTCTCCATTATAAAAACTAATTTCATTCATATTTTTGGCAGGAATTGCCAACAAAAATCTACCAGCCCCTAAAATAAAAAACAAAAGGCAAAGACAGATAAACCGCCGCTGGATATTAGGCCAAAAAAATACCGCCATAAAAGCAACCAGCAAAAAACCACCATAGACAAATTTAACCCAAACAATAGCCGAATCGAGTGCAGAAAAAATACCCACCCCCGACAAAAAACAAAAGCAGAACATTAGAAACGTTCTGCTTTTAGAATTATAAATCGCCTCTCCGACCATAACTTATTTATTTTTGTTCAAAACTCTTTTTACCTCTTTTAAAATATCATCTAAAGTATAATGGGCTTTGATAAAATATCCATCGATTCCTAAGGCTGTACACCGAGCAATGGAATCTTGATCAGATTTTACAGTAGATACCAAAATCGGCGTATCTTTAATACTTTCTTCTTTTCTAATCTCTGCCAATACTGCTTCACCGGGCTTTTTAGGCATTAACAAATCCAATAAAATCAAATCCGGTTTAAATTTTTTGGCTTTTTTAAAAGCCTCCTCACCATCAGTTGCCAACTGCACTTCATAACCTTCGGCTTCCAACACCGTATGCACGGCTTTAGACAATATATTGTCGTCTTCTACAATTAAAATTTTAGACATAAAAAATTAAATTAAAATTATTTAATTATTGGCAAGGAAATATAAAATGTTGAACCTTTGTTTTCTTCCGAATCAAACCATATTTTTCCATCGTGCATATCCAAAATATATTTTGCAATGTACAATCCCAAGCCAGTGCCAGACTCAGTGGTCATCACGTTGTCTGCTCTAAAAAATCTTTCAAAAATTTTACTTTGCTGTTCTTTCGGAATGCCTTTGCCTTGATCCTGAAAAGAATAGATTACTTCTTTGCCTTTTATATTACACCTAACCTTGATAGTAGATCCAGCTTCTGAATACTTTATAGCATTATCTAAAATATTTTGGAATACTTGGATTATTTTTGTTCTATCCACTTTAGCAACCACTTTTAAATCGCAGACATTGGCATGATCAAGAGTAATATTTTTATTTTTTGCCAAGTTAGTCATTTCACTACACAAATCTCTAAAAATTTCCGATAAATTTTCATTTTTAAATACCAGCCTAAATTTTTCTCCACTCTCTATATGAGAAACATCCAATAAATCATCCACCAAACTTAACATCCGGCTATTACTAATTTCTATCTGCCGAATAAAATCTCTTTGTTTTTCTGTCAGCTCTCCGGTATGTCCTTTGAGTAACAGTTCGGTAAACCATTTAATGCCTGTTAGCGGCGTACGCAATTGATGAGAAGCCACCGACACAAAATCTGATTTCATTTTCTCAATCTCTTTTGCTTTGGACACATCTCTAATAATCGCCATTATCGCTAAACGACCTTCATAATCAATACTGGAAGAATTTATTTCTACCGGTATATTTTTATTATGTTTGGTCAAAATCTCAAATTCATAACGATTTTCCGGATGTCCGCCGCTAATTCTGTCTGTGTATTTTTTAGCCACCATTTTACGATATTTTTCTGTGA
Source organism: uncultured Gammaproteobacteria bacterium (assembly GCA_964516735.1). GTDB lineage: Bacteria > Patescibacteriota > Patescibacteriia > Magasanikbacterales > GWA2-37-8 > JAHJCN01. The sequence goes on along the minus strand of CAZEYR010000001.1, from coordinate 25,695 downwards.
CAAAATCTAAAAATGGTCTGTCTATTATTTCTTTTTTACCGTACCCCATCATTTCTCCCATTTTACTGTTAAAAAACTTTACTACTCCATCTTGAATTATTACGATCCCATCATTGCTGTTTTCAATCAAACTAGCATACTTATTTTCCGCTTTTTTTAGATCTTCTAAATTTTTCTTTACTTCCGTTACATCTTCCATAGTTTCTACCGCGCCAATAACCTTTCCTTCTGAATCTTTAATTAAAACTCCAGTAAACGACAGCCAACGCCCCTTTTGCCCCACATCTGGAAAATAGTCCGTTGCCTCATACCCGCCTCGTATCAACAATGATTTTTTAAAATTTCCATCATAATATTGAGTTAATAAAGATTCTTTGCCGTCTAATAACAAATCAACCAGACAAGGCTGTTCTTTATTATAAAATGCCATCCATTGTTTAGAAGTACCAACGATCTCCTTACTCTTAATACCAGTCAGCTTTTCCAGCGCCTTATTCCAATAAAGCACTTTATGATTTCGATCTAACACAAACTGGGACATAGTCGATCCGTCCATCACCGATGACAATTTACTCTCGTTTTCTTTTAGGGCATCTAAAGCCACTTTACGTTCGGTAACATCGGAATATACGGCCACCACTTCACCGGAATTTATTTTATAAACATAATTATCTCTCCAACCAGCATGATACTCATCTTTATAAAAAGACACTGGGTGATGTTGTGGTTTCCCCGTTTTCCACACTTTTATAAAAACATCATACAAACCCATCTGTTTTATTCCCAAAAAAATATCATCTACTTTCTTACCAATAATATTTTTCTTGCGTATTTTTTCTAATTTCTCCGCAGCCTTGTTCAAATCTTTAATAATAACCTCATGTTCGTTTTTAATCTCAAAAATCGCCACGCCTTCTTCCATGTTATTAAATAATTCTCGAAACTTTTTTTCACTTTCCAACAAAGACTCCTCCTGTTTCTTTATCTCGCTTAAATCAACTTCTACACCATTCCAACAAATAGACCCATCCGGTAATTTTGCGGGAAAGGATTGGAAGCGAGACCATCTTATTGTTCCAGAGGGGTTGACCATTCTTACTTCTATTTTAAGAGGGGCCATACGGCGCACAGCCGATTCCTCCATTTTGTGCAGTCTTTTTTGATCATCTTTATAAATTTTACTATAAATATAATTAGCATTAGCCTTACCTTCCTCTGGCGTAACGCCATACAACTCACGAACCGAACCGCTCAAATAAGTAAATTTTCTTGTACCATCTTTTAATCTTAGCACTTGATAAATCATTGTAGAACGGAGGCCGTTCGCTACACTGCGTATAAATTCTTCATTTGTTTTAAGAGACAATTCTAATTTTTTACGCTCATTTATATTTTTCATCACCCCAATCATTCTAGTCGCTTTCCCTCTTTCGTCATAATTAAAAGCCCCGGAATCTTCAATAAAAATAAAACTCCCATCTTTTTTTTCTAGCCTATATTCTACCATATATCGCTGGTGCCTTTTTTCAGCCTTAGCTAATTCTCGTGTTGCTTCTGCACGATCTTCCGGATGAATAAGCTTTTCCCATCTTTTAATATCCACTTTTTGATATTCTCTTTCGCTAAAACCGGTTATTTCTTTAATAGCCCCGGACCAAAAAATATCACCGGTTTTAACATCCCAATCATAAATCAAACGTCCGGTATTTTTTATCACAAAATCATATCTTTTTTTGCTGTCCGACAAAACTTGGCTGGTTTTACGCCTATCTGTAGCATCTCTAAACACTCCCAACGAACATTTTTTTCCAAGATAATCAATTGCATTGGCGGATACATCTACATAAAAAACACCGCCATCTTTTCGCAGCACCGGCACATCACGAGCTATCTTAGTTCGGCCATCAACTAACCGCCCGAACTGTTTTAAGACAAAAGATAAAACTTTTTTAGGATGTAGATCTTCTACTTTCATACCCAGCAACTCCTTTTCAGTATAGCCCATCATCTTACTCGCAGTCTGATTAACTCGAATTACTTTTTTGGTCGCTATGTCAACCAAGAATAAACCCTCCGGTACTGAATCTAACAAATATTTGGTAGTAGAGACAATCTCTTTCATTTGTTCTTGATCAGCTTTCAATTTTTCTTCTACTTCTTTATGATGAGTAATATCTCTAAGTATTACAAATATCAAGGGTCGACCTTCTTGGTGAACTAATTTTAAATGAGCTTCCACCGGAAATATCTGCCCCCCTCTTTTGACATCATATGATTCAACCAATAAAGAACCATGATTGATTAAATTTCTTACCATTTTTGGCACACTAATCCCGTCTTTTTTAGATAATAAATCAGTTACAGATTTTTTTAATAATTCCGACTTGCTATACTGAAACATTTTTATCGCCGCCTGATTACAGTCGATTATTTTCCCCGTCAATGTTTCCAAAAAAATTGCATCCGGACTACGCTCAAATAAAACTTTAAACAGATGACATTCCCCGTCTTCATGACGCGACATACAACAACCAATCACATCATACCTATTATTTATTGATTTATTTTTATTTTTTTTATTAGGCATAAACTTATTTTTTATTTTTGACCGGTAAAGTAAAATAAAACGTCGTACCCTTATTCTCTTCCGACTCAAACCAAACTTTACCTTTGTGGCCTTCTACGATTGACTTCACGATGTACAAACCTAAACCAGTGCCGTCTGTATGTTGCACCAAAGCATTTTCTGCTCTAAAAAATTTCTCAAAAATCCTTCTCTGTTGATTGGTAGCGATACCAATACCGCTATCTTTAATGTAAAATTGCGCATATTTATTAATTATCTGGCATCCAACCATGATTTCACTATTATCTTTGGAGTATTTATAAGAATTGTTAATTAAATTTTGGAAAACCTGACGAATTTTTTCGCTATCCACGTCTAAAACCAATTTTTTTGGAAAATTTTTATCTACCATTATTTTAATCTTGCGCGATTCAGCTAAAATATTTTGCGCCGAAATTACTTGCTTAACAATCGGCACCACATCATTCACCGACAAAACAATATCAAATTTCCGACCCGTTTCTATTCTAGATACATTTAACAAATCTTCTACCAAATGTATCATCCTTTCATTACTCAAAGAAATTTGTCGGACATAATCGGCAATTTCTGGGGTTAACTTTTGTTCTAATAATAATTCTGCAAACCACTTAATGCCTGTCAACGGCGTGCGTAATTGATGAGAAGCCACTGAGATAAATTCATTTTTAGCCCGATCAATTTCTTTAATCTTAGTGATGTCTCTTTCGATCCCAACAAAAAATTCCACCTTGCCAGCTTCGCCTAAAATTGGGGCAATACGCACTTCTGCTTCATACATCTCGCCGCTCTTCCTTTTATTTTTTATCTCACCGATATAATTTTGCTTTTTGTTTTTAATTGTTTTCCACATTTGTTGATAAATTTTTTTGTCCATTTGCCCGCCCCACAAATCACCGGGGTTTTTACCCAAAATATCTACTGGATCATAGCCAGTAATTGTTTTTACTGCTTGATTAGCAAAGACAATATTGGCATCTTGGTCGGTAACGACAATATGGTCATAAGCCCCATCAACCGCCATCTTAAATTTCTTAAGCTCTTGAATTTTCTTTTTTAACTCCTGATCCACCCCGCGCCGATTTTTTTCATTTTTTTTACAGACCTGAATATTAATAATTAATAAAATTATCACCGCTAAAAGCAATCCGACTAAAACAAAATAAATTGGCAACAAGGTAAAACTAAACATAAAATATTAAGCTACTACTTCTTCTTTTTTCCTGATGCGATACAACCACAAAATAGCAAAAGACAATACTAGAGTAGTGACCAAAGTGGTTCGTAAATTCAAATAGCTAAAGAATAATGCCCAAAAATTTCTCTTAACAGTAAAGAGGCTAACTGCGCTCGGACGACTCTTTACCTTATTTTCTTGATCCACTGCCACTGCATAGACTGTGTGCTCACCCGGGGACAACTCTACTACCGACTGTGAATGATTAACAGCCCACTTACCTTGATTGTCGGTGTGCGCTCGATAAATCAAAGCCTGATCACTGTGCACATAGACCACTACATCTTGATTAGGCAAAGAAGTTCCGGCAAAAGTTATTAGATCATTAGTTGCCACCGTGCCGCCGATTGGCACATTAACATTTTCTACTTTTGGCACCGGAATACCGGCTAATTCGGTTGCCCCGGTAGTTTCTCTGATTAAAGCTGTTGGAGGAGTTGGCCCTAAACCTTCCGGTAAACTAATTGGAATTATCTCTCCGGTCGCACCAGCCAAGCCGGCGATTGTCGGAGTTGTCAATGCCACAACCTTATTTACTGTTACTCCAACTATTGGGCTACGGTTACCAGCTCGATCAGTAAACCTAGCGGTTAAATCGTGCGTCCCATCACTCAAAGCCGCCGTAGATGGCAAAATAAATTGCCATGCCCCCTCCTGATTAGCCACCGTAGTAAAAGTTCTTGCGCCATCAATAGTAATTTCTACTACTGATTCTGGAGCGGCCACCCCCACGATAGTCGGAGTTGGTGTAATGATACCTTCATTGTTTTTTGGACTTAAAATTATCAGACTAGCGACCGCTTCTGGAGTAATATTCAATGTTACTGAATCAGAAAACACACTAACATTGTCACTAAAATCTACCGCACGGACGGTCAACACATGATTGCCGGCGGCAAAAGTAAAGCGTTGGCTAAAATTACCATTCGCATCCGCCACACTGCGCAATCTTTCTACTAGTACACCATTGTCATATAAATCTATTCTGGCTCTCGGCTCAGCCAAACCAGAAATCACTATGCTCGTCGAACGAGTTGGTGAAGATAGCGGTGATAAAACTGGTCTGTTCGGAGCAATAGCATCCACTGTCACTGCTCCGCCACCCCCACCGGCAGTAGTCGCCACAGGTGTTGGAGTAGGCAAAGTGTACACATTGAGCGGATTTGATATCGTTGCTTCACTGCCGTACTCATCTATTGCCCAAATTTTTACATAATAATTATCATTAAAAGTAACGCCGGTAATTACCGTTGAGACCGCTAACGCATTGGATAAATTAGCATCATTAGCTACACTCCATTTTTTGGCAGTAGCCAGTGCGCGGTTATTTACATCACTTTCTACCGCCCCATACCACAATTCATAATGATCAAAATTAGCATCAACGGCCGGGGTCCAATTTAAAGTCAGAGTCGTTTCGGTATTGGAAAATTTAGATAAATTGGAAAGACCAAGTGGTGCACCGGTATCCAAAATAAAATCACCTGATTCATAATAAATACTGCTGTTGCCAAAAATATCTACGCCACTCAAACGAACCCGCATATTATTTTTTTCTTGCTCATTATAATCAGCGGCGGCGTTCCAAGCGATAGTTTTATTGCCAGTTGTAATACCTGCTCCTATATCGCCGGTGGCTGTGGTAGTGGCCACCGTCCAAGTTGCTCCACCATCCGAAGAAATACCCATATCCACCAGAGCTGTTTTATTTAAACTATAATTAATTACAAAAGTCTTAGCCCCATCATCTTGAGCGACGATAATATTAGAAATAACCGGCTCTTTAGTATCCACGACAAAATTACCCGAGCTAGTATAATCACCCTGGCTCCCAAAATAATCTTTAGCTCGTACGCGCACGCGCATATTAGCCACAGTATGCCCCGGATAATCTACTCCGGCATTCCAGACAAAAGAATTGTTCCCTACAGATTGGCCGGCACCGATATCTCCACTTCGAGTAGTCGTAACCACATCCCAACTCACCCCGCCATCATCAGAAATGTTAAACTCGACCAAATGACCGCCCGCGGTGGCGTCCGACAAAGTATAATTTACTGTAACATTAGCAGTCCCGGCATTTTGACTAGCCGACACAGCACTTACTACCGGCACTTTGGTATCCACGGCAAAATTAGCTGAACTGACATAACTGCCTACATTGCCATAACGATCAGTTCCTTGTAGACGCACCTGCATGGCTAAATTTTCTTGATTGTTATAATCAACGCTAGCATCCCAAGTAACTTGTTTACCGGCTCCGGCACTCAAACCACTCCCTACATCACCCGCCAAAGAAGTTTTGGCCACTGTCCAACTCACCCCTCCATCATCAGAAATTTGTAAATTTATCTGATTGTCTATACCACCACTATCTGCTAAATCATAATTTATTTTTATAAGACTCGATCCCGGATCTTGACCAATACTAATATTAGAAATTACTGGTCCTAAGGTGTCTACATTAAAAGCTGATGACCCAGCCTGATTACTATCGATTATCCCATCGTTAGATTTCAGACGAACATATACTGTTGGCTGCTCTTGATTAAGCAAATCAGTGGCCACATCCCAAGCATAAACATAATTTGTGCCTGCCGCTGTGAATAACAAATTATCTGTTCCAGCTGAACCAACACCAGCCTTTTCAGTCATCGTGTGCCAAATTATATTATCAACGGAATATTCAAAAGCATTCAAATCGTTAGTGTCATTTTGACTATCAATACCCGTATAATTAACTAACACATAATTTCCAACAAGTTGTTGAGAGGCACTATTAATAGAAACATTCGGCGCAGTATTAATAATTGCTGCTACCGACGAGAGGTTTGATTCTGAAGTAACAGCATGGCTAACATCACTCGGATTTCTTGATTTTACTTGAAAAGAGTAATTAGCTACTGGTGAAACCAAACCTTGCACCACCACTTTACCCGCTATTCCACTAATCTGGCCCCACTGTCCAGCACCTACACCTAGGGTTTTCCAGACCGCGCTAGCACCCAAAGAGCCATCTGTTTGTACGTATTTATTATTACCTATCTCAAAAATCGCGTACTCTAAATCATCGACTTCGTTCAAATTGGGATTAATTGTTAAATCTACACTGCTGTTATTTGGATTATCCACGGTCGGAGCCAGCGGGGTATATGGTTTTACATATTTTTTAATGGGATCAGGAGAAGTATTCTCATTAGTTCGAGAGTGTCCATAGGTATCTGTTTCTATTACTCGCACTTTGGAAATATAATCATGACCGGTTAAAACTGCTCCCACAGCCGTCGCCTGATTGTTTGGAGTAGCTGTATTGGACTGACCAGCGGTTGGAGCATTATATTCTCCCCCGTTAATCGCCACCGAAAAATTATTGGTATTTGGATTAATCTCAGTAAAAGAGGCTCCGATTAAAACTGTTTGATCACCAGCATTAGGCTGAACCTGTAAATCTGTTGTAGTCAAAATTGTCGGAGCTTTGTTGTCTAAAGCAAAATCTGACGACTGGGCATAAGCACTATAATTACTAAATCCATCGGCGGCATGAATACGCACCCTCATACTAGTACTTTCATTGTCGGCAAAATCCGTACCAGCATCCCAAACGATAGTTTTACCCACTCCCGGTACTACCCCACTCCCCACCGCCCCGGTCAAGCTAGAAGTGGCCACTGTCCAAGTTATTCCTCCATTGGATGAAATATCTAAATCAACCACAGAATTACTCAAATCAAACAAATCATAAGTAAAAGTTACTAATCCAGTACCTAAAGTCTGAATCGCTGTCACATTAGTCAAGACCGGGGCTTTGGTGTCCAAAGAAAAATTGACTGATTCACCCCAATTAGAAGTATTGGCAAAACTATCTATCGCCTGCACCCTCACCCTCATATTAGAAAATTCATTCCCAGAAAAATCCGCCCCTCCGTCCCAAATAATTGTTTTTCCATTTCCAGCCACTACTCCCGCCCCCACAGCGCCAGTTGCGCTAGCCACCGGCACATTCCAAGTCGCCCCACCATCTGAAGAAATATTTAACACAACATTGGAATCATTTTGATCGGCTAAATCATAAACAATAGTAAAGGTGTTATCCCCGACATTTTGAGCTGCTGTCACATTACTTACTATTGGGGCTTTGGTGTCCAAAGCAAAATTAATCGACTGTGCATAATTACTCTGATTGCCAAAGGCATCAGTCCCCCGCAACCTCACTCGCATACTATCCACTTCTTGATTAGCAAAATCAGTTAAAGCATTCCATGTAATGGTTTTCCCATTGCCCGACGGGATTCCACTTCCTAAGTCACCTACGGCAGCTGTCACCGGCACCGTCCAACTTGCGCCGCTATCCGAAGAGATATTTAATTCTATATTAGAAACAGATAATTCAGATAAATTATAACCAATCGCCACATTGTGCGAGCCAAAAGTCTGACTACTAGTCACATCGGAAATATTTGGGACTTTAGTATCAATCACAAAAGCTGACGATACTGTATACCCACCGTTAGTAGTGCCATCATTAGCTCGTAAGCGAACATACGCGGTGGCGTCTTCAGTATTTGGGATATCTGCATTGACATCCCATTTAAAATTATGGGCGGTACCCGGATAAGCAAACGATAAACCGGACACACCATCGCTACCTACCCCAGTTTTTTCAGTCATTGTATACCAGGTAGAATTGTCTAAAGAATATTGGTAACTAGACAAACTGACTGTCTCGCTTTCTAAATCTGAACCCATATAACTAATCGTCACATATTTTGTTCCGTCTGTAGTTTGAGCGGCCGAGTTAATTATGATTACTGGTGATTGATTGGCTGACGAAGCGCTACTAGATAAAGAGCTTTCACTAGAAATGGCATGGCTGACATCACTAATATTTCTAGATTTTACTTGAAATTGATATTGATAAGACGGATTAACTAAACCATTAACCGTAATTTTTCCAACCGATAGCCACACCGCGTTCGCACCCAACGTACCATTAGCTTGTATATATTTACCTTGGGTGTTTTCATAAATCGCATATTCCAGACCATCAATTTCATTAACATTTTTATTAATAGTTACATCTACCGTACCAACACTGGGATTGTCCACAGTTGGAACAGCTGGAGTGTAAGGTTTTACATATTTATAAACGCTATTAGGCGAAGTGTTTTCATTGATAACAGACTGATTATAGTCATCCGCATGTACAATTTTTACTTTGGAAATATAATCATTGCCTTTTAAAGAAGCCCCCAAAACAATCGCCTGATCAACCGGACTGGCAGTATTTGCTGTACCGGCCGTAGCTACACCGTATACTCCACCATTAAGAGCTACGTAAAAATTATTGGTATCTGGGTGGGCTTCGGTAAATGAGCCGCCAACCAACACGGAACTATCTCCAGCATTCGGCTGGGACTTTAAATCGGCTGTCACATTTACTGCCGGTGGCAAAGTATCTAAACTAAAATTGACCGATGCCTCGTACGATGATTGATTGCCAAAAATATCTGTACCACGTACCCGCACTTTCATAGTGGATAAATTTTGATTCGGATAATCCGTACCAGCATCCCAAGTGACATTTTTTCCATTTCCAGCCACAATATTATTACCTAAATCACCAGCTAAAGTAGTTTTGGATACTGTCCAAGTAGCGCCGCTGTCTGCTGATAAATCTACTTCAATTAAAGAATTATTTAAATCGGCCAAATCGTAAGAAATCCCCACTATAGTACCACCCAAAGTTTGCTGGCCAACTACTCCAGTCACACGTGGAGATTTGGTATCCAACGCAAAATCGCTAGAAGTATCATTTCCGCTATTAGTGAAGCTGTCGGTGGCCGTAATACGAATTTTCATATTCGCTTTTTCCTGATTGTTATAATCAGTTGCACCGTTCCAAGTAATTGTCTTACCAACACCCGGCACTATCCCCGCCCCCACGTCACCAACTACCGAGGTAACCGGCACAGTCCAAGTGGTTCCCCCATCGGCTGATACCGCCAATACTACGGTAGAATTTCCAGAATCTTCGGCAATATCATAATGGAAAGTAAATGAGGTGCTAGCCGGATCCTGACTGGCTGTCACATTACTTACTGTCGGGGCTTTAGTGTCTACAATAAAATTAGCTGATTCTGTAAAAGCGCCTTGATTGCCAAATGTATCCTTAGCCTTCACTCGCACACGCATAACGGTATTATATTGATTATCAAAATCAGTTCCAGCATTCCAAGTAATTATTTTACCATCACCCGGAGCAACTCCATTGCCAACCGCCCCAGACACAGTCGGATGAGCCACCACCCAAGAGGCGCCACCATCCGAGGATACTTCCATTTCCACCAAAGAACTATTAGCATCAGTTAAATTATAAGTAATGGCCACGGTTTTGGCCCCCGTATTTTGACTAGCACTAACACTAGCCACCGCTGGAATTCTGTTATCTATCTCAAAAGCCAAAGATGTAGCAGTCGCGCCGTCCACCTGAGTATCATTTGGTTTTAAACGAACATAAACGGTCGAATCTTCTATGTTCGGCAGATCCAAACCAGAATTCCAAGCAAAAGAATAGCTACTACCGGTTGGTAAAAAGACTAAATTACTAACCCCCGATGAGCCAACTCCGGCTTTTTCTGTCATAGTATTCCAAGCAGCATTATCCGTAGAATATTGATAAGTCGTCACATTACTAATATCGCCCTGGCCATCTGTGCCGGTGTAAGCGATATTTACATACTGCAGGCCATCAGTTGTTTGATTATAAGTATTTAAATTAATACTTGGCATTGTGTTAGGAATCTGCGCAGTAGCAGAAAAAGCCGATTCGGAAGTGATAGAGTGCGTCGCATCATTTGGATTCCTAGATTTTACTTTAAAAATATATTGTGCCAAAGGAGACGATAAGCCGTTTACATTAACCTTACCTAAGACGCCCGTATTATTTCCCCACTGCCCCACCCCTGTACCCATCACTTCCCAAACCGGATTTTCTCCCAAGGTGCCGTCGGCTTGCACATATTTATTTTGTGTGGTTTCCAGGATTGCATATTCAACGCTACCAGATTCGCCAACATGTGGATTGATCGTTAAATTTAAATTGGTAGTAATCGGATTAGCTAAAATCGGCGCTCCCGGAGTGTAGGGCTTTACGTATTTATAAGCGCTATTCGGCGAAGTATTTTCATTAATACCTAGCAAACCATAATCATCAGTATGTATAACTTTTACTTTGGAAATATTGTCAGCACCGGTCAACATCGTCACATTAGTCGCCTGATTGGAAGGGGTGGCAGTGTCCGTTGCCCCCGGAGTAGCCGCTCCGTACCCAGCCCCACTTACATCAGCATAAAAATCATTAGTATTAGGATTAACTTCAGTGAAGGATCCACCGAGTAATATTGTAGAATCGCCAGCATTGGGTTGAGCTTTTAAATCCACGGTCGTGGCAACCACTGGAGTCAAAGTGTCTAAACTAAAATTAGCTGACAACGTGTAATCGCTCTGATTTTGCCATTTATCTTTGGCGCGTATTCTAACCAACATACTATTTTTCTGATGACCGTAATAATCAGTACCAGCATTCCAAGTGATCATCTTTCCATTACCCGCTGATTGCCCGGCTCCAATCGCCCCAGTTACGCTAGCCACCGGTACGTCCCATGTTGCACCACCATCATCAGACACCTGCATCTCTACCAAAATACTATCTGAAGTATTATCAAACAAATCATAAGTAATTTGAACGTTAGTCGTGCCTAAGGTTTCTATCGCGACCACATTAGATACTGTAGAAGAAACATAGTCCACGGCAAAAGCAGGAGAAATACTATAGCCGCCATTTCTTATACCGTCATTGGCCCGCATTCTTACATACACATTCGCATTATAGACACCACCCAATTGAGATTTGGCATCCCAAACAAAAGTGTGGGCCGTGCCAGCCGGCGAAGTGGCTAAATTAGAAACGTCATTATGATTTGGGTCAGTCGTAGAGGCAGCCATCATTATCTGCTCACCAGCAAATGCCCCGGTTAAAGAGTATTCATATGTCGCCAAACTTGATGGATCGCTTTCTGTGTCTTGTAAATTATAATTGGCATATATATAACCATACTCTTCATTTTGTGCTGGTAATAAATTTTGGACATTCGGTGCCTGATTTTGAGTATAAGTAATAGAAATATTATCCAAAATCACTTGCTGAGACCCACTGCCAGACAAAAACGCTTTCCACTTGATCTGATTGGTGCTGGTGGAAAAAGTAGGAATATTAGTATTGATATCTGTGGCAATATTGTAGTTGCCAGCTCCAGCCGTGGTCCAAGTATTAATATTCCAATATTTCCAGGTGGCGCCATCGTCATCGGATAATTGGTAATAAATTTCTCCACCATTTTTAGTCGCGGTTTCAGTAAAAGAATTCCAGCTAACCGCTTTAGGCATGGTTAAAGAATTATTCGGATAAATTGTTGGCGAATCGGAAGCATAAACATGCGTAGTCTTTGACCAATTTAATTGCACGTTGTCAAAACCGGCAGTAAATGGGCCAGAAGTATTTAAAGTTTCTAGCCATACTGCCACTTTCAAATAATACGTCCCAGCTGTTGTAACTTTAGAAGAAACATCTAAATTACTTACTGAAGCCCAACCAGTAGTCGCTGTTATTTCACCAGAAGACCAAACCTCTTGTCCGATTGTGGGAACACCCGAACCACTGTCCACAAAAACGTATACTTTATAAGTCGCCGGCATTGGAGTATTATCGAAGGCCGTCACCAACCAATCAAAATTAACAGTGGCTGTCGGACTGTTTTCTGTAGTAGTAAAAGCTTGCCTCCAATACCCACCCAATTCATCACCGGACCCGGCTGGAGCGTTTATATTGATATATCCACTAGGATTTCCACCACTAGCGATTCTTGAACCGGTGATATTTACTTCGCCTCCTCCTTGACCCCAGTCTGCATATGTCCAACCGGTGCTATTAATATCAAAACTAGGGTTAGTAGTGACCCCACTTACATTCGTTCCCACATCTTTTAATCTCGCCACCCCGCCTGTCACTTCAATTTTCCCGCTATCATAGGTAAAATCACCGGCAGTATCCATCGTCCAATCTTGCGTATCCGCCAATAATTGCTGGACTCCCAATAAATAGGCCGAAACAATCGCGACAAAAATTATCTTAAATAAAAAAACCCCTCCCGCGCCGAAAATCGTTGTTAAGCTAATTTTTCTTCTGACTGTATAATTTTTATAATGCTGTACTTCTATTTCTTTACCAGGAAAAATCTTCCCTCGTTCTTGCAATTTTTTGGGAGCCACAGCCAAATACAGTGGTAAAGAAATTACAACAAAGCCAAATTCAGAAAAAATTAAAATTACTGCGTATGGTAAAGATTTTGTCCAGCTATCAGCTTGAACTATTTTTTGTTTCAAAGCAAAAACATAGCCCGAATAGCGGAGATATAAATTAAGCCAACGAGCTGACATATTAAATAGTTAAAAAAGTTAAAAAGATACCTAATAAAATGACAATTACGACAGTCCAGTTGGCCAACACGTCTACATTTTTGGTCAAAGCGTCCAACCAAGTAGTTGATACCCTAAAAAATTGTTCTGGAGCAGTTTCACTCCGCACTCCCAACTCTTTATTATAACCAAACACTAGCACCGAATGATTGCCTTCGCTTAGCCGAAAATTATTTTGCTGATGATCAATTTGCCATTTGCCATCTTGATCAGCTTGGCCGGTATAAACAGCCGTTTGTTCATCCGATAACAATAAAACAACCGCGGTATTCGGTTGTCCAGTACCAAAAAATGAATAATTACCCCCGCTGAGTTTCTTAACCTCTTTTAGAGCTGGCCGGGTCATAGTGTTTAAAACCCGAGCTGTCTGTAAACCAACCTCCGACGCTACCAAATCTTGGGATAAGATATCTGCCGGCCTAAAATCTGAAACCGCGTACAAACGCATCGGACCATAAGCCGCTGGCAAAACTAATATCAACAACAATTTAGTCGCCCAAATCGCTGCGATAATCCCCACGCCGGTCAAAGTGATAACCCGACGTATATTGTAATCAAAATTTATCTTGGCATAAGTACCCTTTTCCGAAAAAAAAGGCCACCACTCCGGAAGATTTCATGCCAATATAAAGCGGTATAGATACTAACCCCAATAAAATTTCTAAAAATATTAGAACCAAAATATTGTACGCCGCCCCCAAACCGGTCTGTCCAATTATTTTTTGTTTACGATCAAAGATGCGGTTGGTTAAAAGCAATACAAGATTTAACCATTTATTTTTCATCTCCTTAAATTAAAGTGAATTAAATTTTTAAATATTTTTTCACTTTATCAGCCAAAGTGGCTAGGTCAGTATTAGATTTGGTAAAATAATCTTTTGCCCCTAAGGCCATCGCTTTGTCCAAACTGTCTCTATCGCCTAAATTAGACAGTACTACCACAATAGTGTCTTTGAGGGCCGGATTGGCTTTGATGTTTTTTAGATAATCAAAACCATTCATTTTTGGCAAAAGTAAATCCAAAAGCACCAAATTTGGTTTCAACCTCTCAGTCATTCGCAAGGCCGATTCACCATCGGTTGCTGAAGCAATCGTGTACTCATTATTATGAAATAATAAATATAAAGCTCTCAACAAAACTTCATCATCCTCCACAATTAGCACCACTGGTTTTTCGGTTTTAGGCATATTAAACATTTAATCTTTTTTGGACGTATTTAACAATTTTACTCATTTCAGTATTGGCTTTAATAAAATATTCTTCCGCCCCCAAAGCTTTGGTGGATTTAATATCACCCACCTCACCCAAATTAGAGATCACTACCACCGGAATATCTTTTGTCTTACTGTCCGCTTTTAAATTTTTTAATACTGCAAAACCATCAATCCCAGGTATAATTAAATCTAACAAGATAATATCCGGAAAAAATTTTTGTAAAGCATCTTCTACTTTTAACCCATTGTCTACCACCGCTACTTCAAAATTCTCTTTCAAAAAAGTTTCTGATAAAACTTTGGATAATAAGGCGTCGTCTTCCACAATCAAAACTTTTTTACCCATAACCAGTTTTTTCTTTTTTAAACCAAACATAATAAAGATTTATTAAAATCCACCTTAATTACAGCATACACATAAATAAATCCACAGGCAATGGCCTGTGGATTATTCTTATACGACTATACTTACCAGTCTGCCTTTCACTAAAACAATCTTTTTCAGCGGTTTTCCTTCCAGCCATTTTTGCACCTTTTCCGAGGCTAAAGCGGTTTTCTTTATATTTTCTTCTGTCGCCTCAGCCGATAAAGTAATAGTGTCGCGTAATTTTCCGTTGACTTGCACACCTAGAATAACTTCTTGCTCTTTAGCTAATTCTTCGCTGTATTTTGGCCACTCCACGGTAAAGATACTTTCTTTATTGCCCATTTCTGACCAAAGTTCTTCCGCTAGATGTGGAGCAAATGGAGATAATATTTTTAAAAACATACTATAATCTTCTCGACAAACAGTCTCTGTCCTACTCATCTCATTGGCCAAAATCATCATTTGAGAAATAGCTGTGTTAAATCTCAGATCCACGATATCATCAGAAACTTTTTTAATAGTTTGGTGCAAAACTTTTTCCACTTCTTTATTTTTAACGTCGCTCAACTTTTCTGAAATTCCAAAAACTTTTTCCAAAAATCTTCTAACACCAACTACACCATTAGTACTCCAAGCACACGGCTGATTAAATGGCCCCATGAACATTTCATATAAACGCATGGCATCAGCGCCAAATTCCTTTACCACATCATCGGGATTGATCACATTGCCCCAACGCTTACTCATCTTGCGACCGTCTTCAGCTAAAATCAGACCAACATTTTGTAATTTGGTAAATGGTTCTCCATGAGATACAGCTCCGATATCATACAAAAATTTGTGCCAAAAACGAGCGTATATAAGATGACGTGTGGCATGCTCGGCGCCACCGACATACAAATCCACCGGCGACCAATATTTTTCTTTTTGTTTATCTACCAAAACTTTATCGTTGTTTGGGTCAATATAGCGCAAATAATACCAGCACGATCCGGCCCATTGCGGCATAGTGTTGGTTTCCCGTTTGGCTGGACCACCACACTTTGGACAGACGGTATTTACCCAATTTTCAATTGTAGCCAAAGGCGACTCTCCTGTGCCAGAAGGCTCGTATTTTTTTACTTTTGGTAATTCTACCGGTAATTCACTCTCTGGCACACCAACCACACCGCATTTTTCACAATGCACAAGTGGAATTGGCTCTCCCCAATAACGCTGGCGAGAAAAAACCCAATCACGCAATTTATATTGCACTTTTTTCTCCCCGATGCCTTTTTCTTCCAACCATGAGATCATTTTTACCATCGACTCTTCTTTATTTAATCCATCCAAAAACTCCGAATTCACATGCACGCCATCGCCAACAAAAGCGGACTCAGAAATATTTCCACCTTTCAACACTTCTTTAATCTCCAAACCAAACTTTTTTGCAAACTCAAAATCTCTCTCATCATGCGCCGGTACGGCCATGATCGCCCCGGTGCCATAACCGGTAATTACATAATCCGCCACAAACACTGGAAGTTCTTCATTGTTTACCGGATTAATCGCCTTAATACCTTTTAATTCCACGCCAGTTTTTTCTTTGGCCAAACCGGTTCTTTCCAAATTAGTTTTTTTGTTGGCATTCGCGGCATATTTTTCTACCTCTGGCCAATTGTCAATTTTATTTTGTAATTTTTTTAAAATTTCATGCTCTGGAGCCAACACCAAATAAGTCGCCCCAAATAAAGTGTCCGGACGAGTGGTAAATACTCGCACTTTATCCCCCAAACCTTTGATAGTAAAATCCAATTCTGCGCCCTCACTTCGGCCGATCCATTCTTTTTGCATAGTCTTAATTGACTCTGGCCAATCTGGTAATTTCTCTAAATCATTAAGTAAACGGTCAGCATAATCGGTAATTTTCAATACCCACTGGCGCATCGGTTTTTGTTCTACCACGCTACCGCAGCGTTCACACTTCCCATCTTCCAAATCTTCATTGGCCAAACCGGTTTTGCATTCCGGACACCAATTAATTGGCGCATAAGACTCATAAGCCAAGCCTTTTTTAAACATCTGCAAAAAGGCCCACTGCGTCCATTTATAATATTTTGGATCAGTGGTGTTTATTTCTCTATCCCAATCATAAGTAAATCCGAGCAGACCTAATTGTTTTTTAAAAGTTGCTACATTTTCGGCTGTGGATTCAGCTGGATGTACCTTATTTTTAATCGCATAATTTTCGGCCGGCAAGCCAAAAGCATCCCAGCCCATTGGATGTAACACATTATATCCTTGCATCATTTTCATCCTAGCCACTACATCAGTCGCGATATAACCCTTAGGGTGGCCAACATGAAGCCCGGCCCCAGATGGGTATGGAAACATATCCAAAACAAAATATTTTGGCTTTTTCTTGTCTTCTAGTGTTTTATTTATCCCTTTTTCTTCCCAAAAATTTTTCCATTTCTTTTCTATTTTTTGATGATCATAATTAGACATAACTTTTAGATCGTTATTCTTATCTGCTTATCTTATCAAAAATGGCTAAAAAATCAAGAAACTCCCAATTGAGAGTTTCTTTAAATTATTTCTGACAATTTGAACAAAAACTTGTACCGCGACCGGCTATTCTCTTTTTTTCTATTACCTTACTTTTACAGCGCAAACACTTCTCGCCCTCCCGCTCGTAAACTTTCAAAAACCTAGTAAAATTTCCTTTCTTGCCTTCACTGTCTAAATAATCACTAAAAGTTGTGCCCCGATGTTTCACTGCCAAATTCAAAACCCTTGGAATACAGCGAGCTATTTTTTCTTTTTCCTTCTCCTGCAAACTTTTTACTTTTCTATCTGGCCGTACCCCGGCACAAAAACAAACTTCATCCGCATAAATATTTCCAATCCCGGCAATCGCCGATTGATCTAATAACACTGCTTTAATATTTCCGCTCCGACGCGCCAAAATTTCTTTAAACTTTTTCACAGTTAATTTTTTATCCAGAGCTTCAATTCCAAATTTACTTTCCGCTTCATCTTTTTGTTTTCCATTAACCAATTTTACATAACCAAATCTTCTTTGATCATTAAAAAACAGTTGCGAACCATCGAAAAAATTAAACACCACTGCCGTATGCTTATTTGGTAATGAACCCAATTCGTGCGGTAAATTATGTCCACCCGCAATAATTTTACCATGAATTCGATAGATCAGCTGTCCGGTCATTTTCAGATGAATCAACAAATAACTATTCGGCCGAGACAATTTAAAAATCAGCAATTTACCTCGTCTTTCTATATCAGTCACACTCGCTTCCACTAATTCTTTTTCTATTTTTTCCAAACCATTTTTTATCGCTGAACTTTTTTTAATATCAAAAGCAAAAATTTTTTTGTACAAAATCTTTTTTCGCAGATCTTGTCTAATTGTTTCTACTTCTGGTAATTCCGGCATAACTTAGCTACACCCCGCTTTTCATTTTTTTATATTTTTTTATCCCCCACCACACCAGCAAACCAATCACTACCAAAACTGGAATAAACACCACCAGCCAAATCACCAGATATACTAACGTTCTCAAAACATTAACCAATTGATTTAACGCATCTTTAAATACTGCCACCGGACGCCAAGTGTCTTTTTGCTCAAACACCGGTAATTGACTTGGGTCGGTCGACAAGGTTACCGTCAATAAAGACATTTCTACGCTATCAGCTAAATATTTAATTTGCCCTTCTAACCGCTCAATTTGACCTCGGACAGAAGATAGTTCTCTCTGTACTGATAAAATATCGCTGATACTGCCAGAACGGCCCAAAATAGACAGGAATTGAGTCTCGGTCGCTTTTAAATTTTTCAACTGAGCGTTTAAATCGGTATATTGTTCAGTCACGTCTTGACCGTTTTGTCTTTCGCTTTTTACCTCACCTAAACTCTTGGCAAAATCCATCCCAGCTACTAATTCTTTGGCAAGTATTCGCACCACCACCTCACCATATGGTGCTACATCGGCCTCAGAAATATTACTACTAACTACAAAGCCGCCTTTTTGATTGGCATATTCTTCAATTTTTTTTACCACGCCAGTCACATCTTTTACTACTAAAGATAAATAGCCATTTCTCACCACCATTCTCTCTTTATTTGCACTCGTCGCTGGAACGACTAACGCCTTAACTTCATCTCTAGCGTAATCATAATTTGTACTAACGTTTAACCCCCCAGCTACAGTTTGCAACACATTTTCTGGAGAATAGACACTGGAGTAGCTTTGGAATTCATATTTAGCGCTCTTTTTCCCGCTGTAAAGCCCAAAAAAATAAAAAAACACTAACAAACCTAGCAACACCAAAAAAATTATTAAAATAATCTTTAATATTTTTTTGACCATAAAAATAAAATTAAAATTTAACCTCTTAAAATTATAACATAAAAAAACAGCCGCGCAAACAGCTGTTTTCTAAAATATTTTTTATAGAGCTTTATTAATCATTTCTACCATCGCTTCTTTCTGTACTCCACCATTAAGCTGATCGACAATTTCTCCGCCTTTAAACAACATAAACGATGGCACACTCATAATCCCATATTGAGCGGCCATCTCTGGATTTTCGTCTACGTTTAATTTGCCAATTTTAACATTCTTTCCTTCCATTTCTTTGGCGATCTCATCCACAATCGGCCCCATCATCTGACACGGACCACACCATGGTGCCCAAAAATCCACCAGCACCGGCACAGCAGATTTTAATACTTCTACCTTAAAATTAGCATCAGTAAAAGTGTACTCCATATAATTATACTTCTAAAATAAGTTTTTTCTCTTTAGTTTCTTCTTTATAGGCCTCCAACACATCGCCTTCTTCCACTTTAATCTTACCGTCAAACTGCACACCGCACTCCGTACCTTCAGTAATTTCATTGGCGGCCTGTTTACCAGTTTGTAATTTAGAAAGTTTACCAACGCCTATAATCTCACCCTTTCTTTTGACTCGTACTTTACAATCTTTTTGTAGTTTACCCATCTCTACTCGGCCGCCCAACACCATCATATTTTTTTCTGTACGGAAAATAGCCATTACCTTTAAATTACCTAATTCGGTAGTAATTATTTCTGGATTTAACAATTTAGTCAATCTTTCTTTAACATCATCCAACAGATCGTAAATCACTCGATATTGTAAAAATTCTACACCGGTATTTTGAATCATTTCAAAAGCTACTGAGGCTGTATTCACATTAAAACCATAAATAATCGCTTTGGCAGATTCAGCAGCGGATACATCATCGGCATTTATATTACCCAGACCTTTTCCTACCACCATTACACCGACCTCATCATTTTTAATCTTATCCAAGGAACCAATAATCGCTTCCAATGAACCTAGGGTGTCGGCTTTAATTAAAACATTCAAAAATCTTTTTTCTTCATTTTCCTCTTTTTTCACGCCCGAAACAGTATGTCTTTCCGCGCCGGTTTGTTGTACTTTTTTGGATTTAACATCAATCATTTCAGCCTTACTCGCACTAGCTACATCCAACACATCACCAACTTGTGGCGCTACTTTAAAACCCAAAATACGCACCGGACAACTTGGAGTAGCAGTTTTTAAATTTTCTCCACGATAATTTTTCATAGCGCGGACCTTGCCGTAAATTTCGCCATTGATTACCAACGGATCATTGATCTTTAAAGTACCTGCTTGTACCAAAATAGTCGCTACCGGCCCCTCGCCTTTATCCAAATGCGCCTCAATTACCGTACCCGCCGCGGCGCGATTGGCATTAGCGCGAATCGTATCATTCTGCATTTCACCCACCAAAAGTAAAGTGTCTAAAAGTTTATCAATATTTAAATTCTTTTTGGCAGAAATTTCTACCATTGGTGCCTCACCGCCCCATTCTTCTGGAATAATGCTATATTGGGAAAGTTCGGTACGCACTCTTTGCGGATCAACGCCCTCTTTATCTATTTTGTTAATCGCCACGATCACTGGCAATTTAGCCGCCTTAATAATATTGATCGCTTCCACAGTCTGGGGCTTCACGCCATCATCGGCCGCCACTACCAAAATCGCGATATCTGCCACTTTGGCGCCGCGGCTACGCATCACGGTAAAAGCTTCGTGCCCCGGAGTATCAATAAAAGTAATTGGGGATTTTTCTTTAGTTTTTGGATTAGTCCAAACTACCTGATACGCACCAATGTGCTGAGTAATACCGCCGGCTTCGGTCGCCACCACGTTGGCGCTACGAATCGCATCCAATAATTTTGTCTTACCATGGTCAACATGACCCATTACCACAATCACCGGTGGACGAGCTTCGCCTTTTTCCGCGCCCAAAATAGTTTCCAAATTTTGTACATGCTTACTGGATTCTTCTTTGGCTTCATTTTTTTCTTCTTTCACTGTAAAACCCAATTCTTCCGCTACAATCATAGCGGTATCATGATCAATATTTTCATTTTGATTAGCCAAGATGCCATTTTTCATCAATTCTACAATCAACTTGTTGACTGGGATACTCAAACGATCGGCTAATTCACGCACAGTTAGTTTAGCAGGAATAATTACGGTCGCGCCGCTGCTTTGACGCATTTCTTTTTCCAGTTCTTTCTGTTTTTCTTTTTCTTTTCTTTCTCTGTCTTCCAAGATAAATTTAATCCGACGCCAATCGCGTTGAATCTGTTGAGCTACTCGGTCGTCAATTTTTACGGCTCGAGCGCCGATATCATAACCAAACTCTGGCAAGACCTGCAAAAGTTTTTGTGGGTGGATTCTAAGCTGACGAGCTAAATCTGAGACATTCATGCGAGTGCGATTTAATAGTTAAGTTTTGTTCATTATATAGCAAAAAAAATTAAAAGTCAAACGGAAATCATTGACTAAACCCACTAACAATGGGACAATGTGGTCGTTGGATAAAAAATTATGAAAAATACTCCCCTCGGACAATTTTTACTAATCAATAAACCCACCGGCTGGACTAGCTTTGACGCGGTGGCTTTTATACGTAAAAAAGTCCGCCAAGAAAACCCCGGCCAAAAGGTCAAAGTCGGCCACGCCGGCACTTTAGACCCCTTTGCCACTGGCCTTTTGATTATCGGCGTCGGCCGCGAAGCTACCAAAAAAATTGACGAATTTAAGAAGCTCCCCAAGACCTATATCGCCACAATCCGCCTCGGCGCCACCACCAATACCTTTGATTCCACTGGTCAAATTATAGAAAACCCCACCGCCATCCCGCCTACTTTGGAGCAGATCACCCAAGCCATTTCCACCTTTATCGGCCCTCAAGACCAAATTCCACCTATGTTCTCTGCTAAAAAAATCAACGGCCAACGCCTCTACGAATTAGCCCGCCAAGGCCAAGAAGTAGAAAGAAAACCGGCCAAAATCGTAATTTACGACATTAAAATTCTAGAATATATTTGGCCGTATCTAAATATAGAGGTACACTGTGGAGCCGGCACTTACATACGCACTTTAGCCCACGACCTCGGTCAAAGACTCGGCGTCGGAGCCTATTGTGCCGAATTAACCCGGACCGCCATCGGTGAATATCTACTAAAAAATGCCCAAAACGTCGCCTAAATTGGCCGAAATTACTATATTGACGATTCTCCGTTTTTGTGCTATATTATTAGTGCTTTAAAAATTAAATTAATCAATTACAGAATTTTGAGGGACCAAGTTTGAAGACGCAAAAAGCTTGTTGAACAACAAAAAATGGCTGAAAATTCCTATGGTAAACCAACAAAATAAAGGAAAACTTCAATCAAACAATCAAACCGAGCTGGTAAAGCCGGTTTTTGCCGTTTTTGCATAAAAATAAGCGAAAAATCTTCAAATTGCGACACCCTCAACATTCTTTGAGATTTTTTATATTATGAACACAATTTTACCAATTATCTTGGTATTGGCGGCATTAAGCGGGGGTATAACTGCCGGTTATTACTTGCGCAAAAAAATCGCTCAAGCCCAAGCCAATTCCTTGGAAGCCAAGGCTGAGAAAATATTGACCGAGGCCAAAACTAAACAGCAAGAATATATTCTGGAGGGCAAAGACAAAGCCACCAAAATCGTAGACGAAGCCAAACGTGAGGAAAGACAAATTCGCCAAGACATGCACAACGCTCAGCAGAGATTGGAGCGTCGAGAAAGTATGTTTGATCAAAAATTAATTGAATTTCAAGAGCAACAACACAAATTACAAGAAAAAGTAGATAAGGTAAATCAAGTTAAACAAGAAATAGAAAAATTACGCGAACAAGAAATGGCCAAATTGCAAAATATGGCCAATATGTCTACTGATGATGCTAAAAACGAATTATTGTCTATTGTAGAGCAAGACAGCAAAGATGATTTAATGGTGCGGATCATGAAATTGGAAAGAGAATCTACTGAAAAATTTGATGAAAAAGCCGCTGAGATTATTGTTGGCGCAATCCAACGTTGTGCTTCTTCCCATGCTGCCGAAACTACTTCTTCTAGTGTCACCTTGCCCAGTGAAGAAATGAAAGGCCGTATTATCGGCAAAGAAGGTCGCAACATTAAAACTATAGAAAAATTAACCGGTTGTGAATTGATCATCGATGATACTCCAGAAACTATTATGATTTCTGGTTTCTCTCCAAT
This sequence comes from uncultured Gammaproteobacteria bacterium, assembly GCA_964516735.1. Classification (GTDB taxonomy): domain Bacteria; phylum Patescibacteriota; class Patescibacteriia; order Magasanikbacterales; family GWA2-37-8; genus JAHJCN01. The sequence continues at coordinate 2,115 of CAZEYR010000001.1, read as the reverse complement.
TCGCCGCCAAATTGCCAAATTAGCTTTGGAAAAATTAATGTCCGATGGTCGTATCCAACCGGCTCGCATTGAAGAATATGTAGAAAAAGCTAAACAAGATTTAGCTATTGATATCAAAAAAGCTGGCGAAGAAGCTTTGTATAAATTAGGCATCGCTGGCATCGATCCAAAATTAGTTAGCATCGTTGGTCGTTTAAAATATCGCACCAGTTACGGTCAAAATATTTTAAACCACTCGACCGAAACTGCTTACCTCTCTGCCTTAATTGCCGCCGAATTAGACTTAGATGAATCTAAAGCTAAAAAATGCGGCTTTTTCCATGATATTGGTAAAGCCGTAGATCAGGAGACCCAAGGTTCTCATCCGGAAATCGGTAAAATGATTTTGGAAAAATTCAACATGGATCAAGATGTGGTGCAAGCCGCTCTTACTCATCATTCTGACAAGCCATACAATATTTATTCTTCTATCGTTAAAGCAGCTGATGCCATTTCCAGCTCCCGCGTGGGCGCCCGCAAAGACACTTATGAACAATTCGTGGCTCGTTTGGAAGAATTAGAAAAAGTAGCTGGTGGATTCCCCGGTATTGAAAAAGTTTACGCTATCCAAGCTGGTCGTGAAGTCCGCGTCTTTGTTCGCCCTAATGAAATTGACGACTACTCTGCTTATCAGCTAGCCAAAGATATCGCTCACAAAATCGAACAAGAATTACAATATCCGGGTGAAATTCGCATCACTCTTATCCGCGAAACCCGTGTAGTAGAATACGCTAGATAAACTGTGGACAACTATAATTGCTTATTCTAGCCAAAAATAGATATTGTGCTATAATTACGATTGTTAAATAAATTTATTTAATCTTTAAATAGTAAAAAATAATTCTATGAATAAAGCAGAATTATCCCAAGCTCTTTCCGAAAAATTAAACGTGTCCAAGCGTGAAGCCGAAGATATGTTGAACGCTTTTGTAGAGTTGGTTACTGCCACTCTCCAAAAAAATGAAGAGGTGGTGTTAACTGGCTTCGGCGCCTTTTCAGCAAAAACTCGTGCTGCTCGTTCTGGTGTTAATCCACAAAACCCATCAGAAAAAATCCAGATCCCAGCCGTGAGAGTGCCAAAATTCAAAGCTGGTAAGGCTCTTAAAGATGCTTTGAAATAAATTCACAACAATAAATAAAAATCCCGGCAGTAAACACCGGGGTTTTTATTTATATCTTGACTTTTTACCAAAACAGTATATAATATCCACCATTCAATGGCCCCATCGTCTAATGGTTAGGACACCACGCTTTCAATGTGGTAATACGGGTTCGATTCCCGTTGGGGCTACCAAAAGAGATTTCGAAAAAACGAAGTCTCTTTTTTGTTTTATTATAGAGAAAATATTGGGTTCGATTATATATTTTGTTGTAAGCCACATAGTTGACAGGCCTCATTTTTTGCGGTATGTTAGTATACTTAATATATTTATTAATAATATGATCAAAAAAATAATTTATCCATTTTTAATAATTGCAACTTTAGTCTTGCTGATTATTTTTTTTATATTTTTGAAGTCCACTAGTCCAAACTCTGAACCATCATACACAGGAAAGACCACAAAAACATATGAATCTGTTAAGTTTCACCAACAAACAGACGAGCGGCTTTTACCACCGTTTGCAAATGATCCTGAACTAAAAAATTTAGGATATATTACTAATGTGGTAAAAAAAGATGATGGTATATATATTGATTTTACTCCAATTAAATTTGTTAATTTTCCGACAGCACAAAAGGAGGCTTTGGATAGTGGAAAATGCACACAAAAAAGTATTGATGACCATACCTGCACGGCCACAGGGTACCAAATTGAGTATAGTGAAAAACGTATGATGTTGAAATTTGCTCAGGTTGCAAAAATTTATCCCTCTCCTACCCGCTTTCATTCCGCCGAAAACTTTAAGAATTTAGCCTCTGATGACAGCATTACAGCGGAAGATTTTATAAAAATATTTAAAGAAGAATTTACCTATACATACGAAGGTAAACTTCATGGGAGCCAACCCTTTGATTTAATGTATGATTCAAACGGAAATGTATCTGCCGCCCAGGAAATATTTCTCAATCCTTAG